>CAXUES010000054.1:0-12190 GCA_964250185.1 uncultured Solirubrobacteraceae bacterium
GGCGCGCGGGAGGTCACCGAGGCGGACGGCGATGCTCCCCGCCAGCGAGTCCGGCGTGGCCGACAGCGGGTTGAGCGTGCGGGCGCGGTCCAGACGGGCGTAGGCCTCGCCCGGGCGCGTGGCGAAGGCGGTGGCGGCCCGCCGCACCTGGTCGTCGGCGGCCCAGGTGGCCAACAGCGCGACGATCGGCACCGCCACGAGCGCCGCCAGGCCCACCGGCGCCCAGCGGCCGGCGGGGCGCGGTCGCCGCTGCGTGCCCACGGCGCCCGCGAGGCCGAGGGCCGCGACGGCGATCCAGCCGAGCCCGGCCAGCTCGAAGAACCAGTCGGCGGAGCCGTGCACCGTCCAGACCAACGCGAGCGACAGCCCGGCCGCCGCCAGCGCACGGCCGCCCGCGGAGGGCGCGCGCCGGGCGGCACGCACGGCAGCGGCGGCCGCGGCCGCCAGCCCGCCGAGGAGCAGCAGCGCGCCGACCAGGCCCGTCTCGGCGAGCGCGCGCAGCTCGAGCGAGTGCGGGTAGCGCGGCGTCTCGGTGCTGCGCCCGTCGCGCAGGTACCGCTCGAAGAAGCCCCCCGGCCCGATCCCCCTGAGCGGCTGGTCGGCGAAGGCGTCCACCGCGACGCGGTAGAAGTCGTAGCGGTTGGAGCCCAGCCCGTTGGCCAGGCGGTTGGTGGAGTCGTAGGTGTACCCGCCCTTGAAGCTCGTCCAGGCCGCATCGAGGCGTGCGACGGGGTCGCCCACCACCACGAGCGTGCCCGCCGCGCCGCCGAGGACGGCCACGACGGCGAGGCCCGTCCCGACGCGGCGGGCGGCCCGCGCGGTGGCCGCGCTCGGAGGGCGGGCCGCGGCCACGGCGGCCACCACGGCGACCAGGACGCCGCAGGCCAGGGCGCCGAGCAGGATGCGCAGGCCCGCCGCGTGGGCCTCCTGCGCCGCGGGCGGGGCCTCGAAGCCCCCGGCGACGTCGGCCAGCGACACCACGGACTGCGCCGCGAGCGCGACGGCCGCGGCGATCGGCACGAGCACGGCGAGCCGGCGCAGCCGGTCGGGGAGCACGACGAGGAGGAGCACGAGGCAGATGGGCGCGGCGAGCAGGCTGCCGCGGCTCAGGGCGAGCAGCGAGACGTCCACGAGCAGGACGGCGGACGCCGCCGCCAGGCCGCGCAGCCACCACGGGCAGCGCGGGGCGGAGGCGGCCAGCAGCGCGGGGAGGGCGGCCATGACCAGCAGGCCCGCGGAGGCGTTGGGGTAGCCCGCCGGCGGGGAGAGCCGCCCGCCCGTCAGCAGCACGCGCGCGTCGTCCGTGCCGAGCATGCGCACGAGCACGACCGCCGCCACCACGACGAGCACGCCGCACCACGTCGAGAGCACGAGCGTGCCCGTGCGCCGGCCGACGGGCCACAGCGCCATGAGCGCGAACGCCGCGGGGTAGACCGCCGTCCGGGCGGCGCCGTCCCACGCCGCCCCGCGGTCGGACGACCAGCGCAGCGCGACGACGCTCCAGACGGCGTAGGCGACCAGGAGCGCGAGGCCGGCGAGCACGGGTGCCGGGACGGCGCGCCGGTCCACCGGGACGACCACGAGCGCCACGGCGGCTCCGCCCGCCGATCCGCGCGCGTCGGCGACGGACATCAGCACCGCGCTGAGGGTCGTCGCGGCGGCCAGCAGCGCGAGCAGCAGCGCCCCGCCGATCGTCCAGCTCGCGGTCGACGAGCCGGCCTGGTCGACGGCCAGCCAGGCCATCACGCCCACGGCGCCGAGGCGCAGGAGCAGGACGGGGTCCTCGCGCAGGAGGGCCCGCGGCGTCACCGCCCGGCCTTGCGCATCCGCCGGCGACGCCAGGCGGGCAGGTCCTCCGGGGCGGGGCCCGGAGGGAGCACGGCGACACCGGCGATGACCGCGGTCGGGACCGTGGAGCACAGCCAGGTGATCTCCGCCGGCGTCAGGCCGACCTCCTCGAGCGTGGTGCGCAGCTCGGGGCCGCGGCGGCCGATCCCGTGCGCGTCGGAGGCGACGCAGTGCACGAGCCCGCGGTCCAGCAGCTCCTCGCTGAAGCGCCGCACCGTGCTGCCGAAGCGCCCCGAGAGCGAGCTCGCCGTGAGCTGGCAGCGCATCCCGTCACGCACGAGCCGCTCCAGCAGGTCCGGATCGCGCTGGAAGGTGGCGATCCGCTCCGGGTGGGCCAGCAGCACGCGGTCGACGCGGTCGGCGGTCGCCTCGAGCATCACCTCGACGCCGTCGCCCGCCTCGCCGTGGGGCGCCTCGAGCAGCAGCCAGCCCCGGCCGCCCAGCCGCAGGCGGTCGAGCTCGGCGGGGGGCAGCTCCAGGCCGTGGTCCAGCGCCACCTCCGCGCCGCGCAGGACCCGCAGGCCGATGCCCTCCTCCTTCAACCGGCGCCTGAGCAGCAGGACGCCGTTCGCGATGGTCAGCGCCGTGCTGCCGGGGTAGTCCGCGTTGACGTGGGGGGTGGCGACGACCGCCTTCGTGCCGGCCGCAGCGAGCCCGCGGGCGAGGTCGAGCGACGCGTCGACCGTGGCGGGTCCGTCATCGAGGTCGGGCAGCAGGTGGCAGTGGAGGTCGATCACGCGTCGCGGACCGTATCGGCGCCTCCTGCCTGCGCCTGCAGCGGCACGAGCACGAGCCCGAGCACGTTGCCGGGCCACCAGTGGCGCCTCGGGCGCTCCGGCAGCCGGCACAGGGCGAGGGAGCGCTCGCGGCAGAGCTCCGCCAGCGCGTCGGTGCTGCGGACGTCGTCGCAGTAGATGACGAGCTGCGGCCCTCGCGCGGCGGCGAGCGCGGTCGCGTACTCCGCCCGCTCGTTGTCCGGCGTCCGCAGGCTGTCGTGGATCAGCAGGTCGACGCCGTCCTCCAGGCCGGCGGCCAGCGTCCGGCTCGTCGGGCCCTCGTGCCGGCGCACGAGCTCCCGCTCGGGGTCGCCGAGCAGCCAGCCGGCCTCCGGGTTGAGGTCGAAGGTCGACAGCCGTCCGGGACGGCCCTCCGCGGCGTTGCGGCGCAGCGCGGCGGCGATCACCACCGCGCCCAGCCCGTCGTGGGTGCCGGTCTCGGCCACGTGGCGCGGTCCGAGCGCGCGGACGAGGGCGTACTGGATCGAGCGCTTGCCGTAGCGGGGCTCGCTGCGGCGGTCCCGCCGCGGGCCGAGCTGGGCCCGCAGGCGGTCGCGCAGCACGAGGTCCTGCTCGAGCTCGTCCGCGTAGGCCCGCAGCGCGGAGGCCTCGACGCCGACGGCGGGCCCGGCGAGCGCCAGCAGCTCGTCGCGGTTCTCCAGGTCGTAGGTCCAGTTGGACAGCTCCGGGGTGGTGAGGAGGAAGCGGACGACCGCGACCGGGTGGCGCAGGGCCGCTCCGCGGTGCGCCACGGCGATCTCCCGGGCGTTGACGCCCGCGCGCAGCAGGCGGCTCGAGCGGAGGCGGTCGGGGAGGGCCATGTGCCGATGCAACCACGTCGCGCGCCTTGACATGGCGGTGTCCGACCGTAGGTTCCCGCCCATGCCCCTGCGCGTCGGCATCGACTCGCTCGACGTCGCCCGGGTCGAAGAGGCGATCGCCGCCCACGGCGAGCGCTACCTGGCGCGGATCTTCACGCCGTCGGAGCGGGCGGACTGCGTGGACGACCCCGAGCGCCTCGCGGCGCGCTTCGCCGCCAAGGAGGCGGCGCTCAAGGTGCTGCGCCCGGACGCCGATCACGTCCCGTGGCACACCATGGAGGTGCGTCGCCATCCCTCGGGGTGGGTGGAGCTCAGCCTCACCGGCCGGGCGGCGCAGCTCGCCGACCGCGCCGGGATCGCCGAGCTCGCGCTCAGCCTGACCCACGAGGGCGGACGCGCGTCCGCCGTCGTGGTCGCCACCTAGGATCCCCGACATCGAGATGAGCGAGCCCATGATCGACGAGCTGCGCGAGGTCCTGCGCGCCCACGGCCGGCTGACGACGGACGTCGACGCCCTGAGCCCCCAGGACGACCTCTACGCCGCGGGGATGTCCTCCCACGCGAGCGTCAACGTCATGCTCGCCGTGGAGGACGCCTTCGACATCGAGTTCCCCGACGAGCTGCTCAAGCGCTCGAGCTTCGAGTCGCTGGCCGCGATGGCCGACGCGGTCGGCACCATCCGCGCGCAGGACGCCGCATGAGCGTCGCCGTGGCGGCCGACACCGCCTTCCTCGCCGAGATCGAGCGCATCGCCGACGAGGTCTCCGCGCCCGCGGCCGACGCCGTGGACCGCGACGGGCGCTTCCCCCAGGAGAGCCTGGACGCGCTGCGCGCCGCCCGCGCCCTCTCGGCCCACGTCCCCGTCGCCCACGGCGGCGACGGCGTCTCCTTCGCCGCCGTGGCCCGGGCGTGCTTCCTGCTCGGCCGGCGCTGCGCGGCCTCGGGGATGGTCTTCGCCATGCACCAGATCCAGGTCGCGACGCTCGTGCGCCACGCGGTGCCCGGCTCGATCGTGGAGGCCTACCTCGCGGACGTCGCCCGCGACCAGCGGCTCATCGCGTCGGTGACGAGCGAGGTCGGGACGGGCGGCGACATGGGGCGCTCGGTCGCCGCCGTGGTCGCCGATCCCGACGACCCGCGCACCTGCTCCTTCGAGAAGCAGGCGCCCACGGTCTCCTACGGCGCCCACGCCGACGACCTGCTCACCACGGTGCGCCGGGCGCCCGACGCGCCTCCGGGCGACCAGGTCCTCGTGCTCACCCACCGCGACCAGGTCGAGCTGGAGCCCAAGGGCACGTGGGACCCCATGGGGATGCGCGGCACCTGCTCGCCGGGCTTCGTGGTCCGCGCCCGCTTCGCCGCCGACCAGGTCCTCGAGGCGTCCTACGCGACCATCGGCCCGGAGTCGATGGTCCCGGTGTCGCACGTGCTGTGGACGCACCTCTGGCTCGGCATCGCCACGGACGCCTTCGACCGCGCCCGCGCCTTCGTGCGCGCCGGCGCCCGGGCCAAGCCGGGGGAGGAGCACCCCGCCGCCCACCGCCTGTCCAGGCTGCACTCCGACCTCGGCCTGCTGCGCGCGGAGGTCGACGCGGGCCTGCGCGACTTCCTCGAGGCCTCGGAGGGCGACCGCTCCGGCCTGCACACGATGCGCAGCGCGCTGCGCTTCAACGAGCTGAAGATCGGCGTCTCCGAGCACGCCCCGGACATCTGCCGGCAGGCCATGGGCGTCTGCGGGATCATGGGGTTCAAGAACGACTCGCCGTACAGCATCGGCCGCCACCTGCGCGACAGCATGTCCGGAGCGCTGATGGTCGCCAACGACCGCCTGCACGCGACGAACGCCGGCCTGCTGCTCATCGCCAAGGAGGTCTGACCCGTGGCCTACCGCGAGGCCTCGCCCGACCAGGCGGCGTTCATGGACGAGCTCGTGGCGGCCGGCGTGCTGCTGCCGTCGCTCGTCCCGGGCGTGCCGGGGCGCAGCGCCGTCTTCGAGGCCGTCCGCACGGGGTTCGACGCCCTGGTGGCGACCGCCGCCGAGCCCGAGGCGCCCGAGCTGCTGCGCTTCCCGCCCGTCGTGCCGCGTCGGCACATCGAGAGCACGGGCTACCTGCGCTCCTTCCCGCACCTGGCGGGTTCGGTCTTCGCCTTCGAGGGCACGGAGCGCGAGGCGGCGCCCATGCAGGAGGCCGCCGCGCAGCACGAGCCGTGGGGGCAGTTCCAGGAGCAGACCGACCTCGTCCTGACGCCCGCCGCGTGCTACCCGGTCTACCCGGCGATCGCGGCCCGCGGGCCGGTCGGCCCGGACGGCGTGCTCGTCGACACCGGCGGCGCCTACGTCTTCCGCCACGAGCCCTCGGGCGACCCGTCGCGGCTGCAGATGTTCCACATGCACGAGCTCGTGCGCATCGGCGCGCCCGACGTCGTGCAGGCCTGGCGCGACGCCTGGCGCGACCGCGCGGTGGACCTGCTGCGCTCCGTCGGACTGGCCGCCGACTTCGCCGTGGCCAGCGATCCCTTCTTCGGCCGGGCGGGGCGCCTCATGGCCGCCTCCCAGCGCGAGCAGGAGCTGAAGTTCGAGGTGCTCGTGCCGATCTGCGAGCCCGAGGCGACCGCGGTCGCGTCCTTCAACTACCACGAGGAGCACTTCGCCTCGGCTCACGGCATCGTGCTCGAGGACGGCAGCACCGCGCACACGGCGTGCCTCGGCTTCGGCCTGGAGCGCATCACGCTCGCGCTGCTGCGCACCCACGGCCTGGACCCGGGCACCTGGCCGGCCGAGGTGCGCCGGCTGCTGGCGCTGTGATCGCCGACCTGGAGGGGACGCGCCACCCGCTCCACGGGCCGGGGCGGACCTACCTGGAGACCAACTGCTGGGCCGACGTGCTCGTCGAGCTGCTCCACGCCCGCGGCCTGGAGCCGCTGGCCGTCCTGGGCAGCACGCTGCGCTCGGACTTCGAGGGCGACCAGTTCACGTTCTTCAAGCCGACGCAGGCCGATCTGGAGGACCTGCTCGCGGTCGACGTCCACGAGATGCAGCCCTACCGGCCGCTCCCCGTCCAGCTCGAGGAGCAGCTCGCGGCCGACCGCTCCGTCGTCGTCGAGCTCGACGCGTGGTACCTCCCCGACACCGAGGCCACGAGCTACCGCACCGCGCACGTCAAGACCTCGGTGGCCGTGGCGGCCATCGACGTCGCGGCCGAGGAGCTGCGCTACTTCCACAACGCGGGCCTGCACCGCCTGGAGGGCGAGGACTTCCGCGGGGCCCTGCGGGTGGACGGACCGGCCTCGCCCGACGTCCTGCCCCCGTACTGCGAGCTCGTGCGCTTCGACGCCGGCGTCCCGCTGACGGGTGCGGCCCTGCGGTCGATGGCCCGGGAGCGCACCCGCGGCCACCTCGCCCGCCGCCCGCCCGACGACCCCTTCGCCCGCTTCGGCGACCGCCTGGCCCGGGACCTCCCCGCGCTGCTGGAGGGCGACGCGCAGCACTACCACGACTACGCCTTCGCCACCGTCCGCATGGCCGGCTCGGCCTTCGAGGTGGCGGCGTCCCACGTCGACTGGCTGCTGGGCGAGGAGGGCGCCTCGGCCTCCGCGTCGCTCCGAGCCCTCGTGGAGGGCTGCAAGGTGCTCTCCTTCCGCCTCGCCCGCCGGCGCGCCTTCGATCCCGCGCCGCGGATCGCCGAGCTCGGCGCCGCGTGGACCGCGGCCATGGCCGAGCTCGACCGTGTCCTGGCCTAGCTCGACGCGCCTGGACGCGGGCTGGAGCGTCGCGCCCGCGGCGCCCGGCGAACCGCCCGCCGACGCCGACTGGCTGCCCGCGCTCGTCCCGGGCACCGCCGCGGGCGCGCTGCGCGCCGCGGGGCGCTGGCAGCACGGCGATCCCCGCGACCTCGACGAGGAGGACTGGTGGTTCCGCTGCTCCTTCGCCGCGGCTCCTCCGGCGCCGGGGGAGCAGGTCGTGCTCGTCCTGGAGGGGGTCGCGACGCGCTTCGTCGTCCTCCTCGACGGCGAGGTCGTCCTGGAGGGGGCCTCGATGTGGGAGCGCCACGAGGTGGACGTGGGCGCGCGGCTCGCGGCGGGCGCCGACCACGTGCTCGAGGTGCGCTGCACGGCGCTGGGCCCCGTCGTGCGGACGTCCCGCCGGCCGCGGGCGCGCTGGCGGACGAAGGTCGCCGCGCACGGCCTGCGCTTCGAGCGGACCGCGCTGCTCGGGCGGATGCCCGGGATCGCGCCCGGCCCCGCCGCGGTCGGGCCGTGGCGGCCGGTCCGCCTGGAGCGCCGCGCCGGCGCGCGCTGCGCGCAGGCGCGCGTGCTCCCGCGCCTGCAGGGCGACCACGGCGTGCTCGACGTCGAGCTCACGCTGGAGGCGGGCGGCGGGCCGGAGCCGCTGCCGGCGGCGGTGGAGGTCGTCCTCGACGGCCCCTCGGGCCGGCACGCGGTGCAGCTGCCCGTCGACCAGGACGGACTGGTCCGTGGGGAGCTGCGGGTCGCGGGGATCGCCCGGTGGTGGCCGCACACGCACGGCGAGCCGGTGCTGCACGACGTCGTCGTCCGCGCGGGCGCCGTCGAGCTCCTGACCCGGCGGGTCGGCTTCCGCACGCTCGCCGGGGGACCCGGCCCGACGCACGACGTGGCGCGCGACGGGCTGGCGCTCCACGTCAACGGGGTGGCGATCTTCGCCCGGGGCGCGGTGTGGACGCCGGTGGATCCGGTGGGGCTCGCCCCGGGTCGCGAGGCGCTGCGTGCGCGCCTGCAGCGCGTGCGCGACGCCGGCCTGGACCTCGTGCGCCTGGCGGGCATCGGCCTGTACGAGGAGGAGGCCTTCCACGCGCTCTGCGACGAGCTGGGGATCCTCGTCTGGCAGGACCTGATGTTCGCGAACTTCGACTACCCCGTCGGCGAGGACGAGTGGCGCGCGACGGTGGAGCGCGAGGCCGCGTCGGTCCTCGGCGCGCTGGCGGGTCGACCGAGCCTCGCGGTGGTCTGCGGGGGCAGCGAGGTCGAGCAGCAGGCGACGATGCTCGGGCTCGACCCGGCGCTCGCGACGTCGGCGCTGACCCGTGAGGTGGTCCCTGCAGCGCTGGCGGCCTCGGGCGCCGACGCGATCTGGCTGACCTCGGCGCCCACCGGGGGCGCGCTGCCGTTCCGGGCGTCGGCCGGCGTGGCCAACTGGTTCGGCGTCGGGGGCTACCGGCGCGGGATCGACGACGCGCGCCGTGCGGAGGTGCGCTTCGCGTCGGAGTGCCTGGCCTTCGCCAACGTCCCGGACGAGGACGTGCTGGCGGCGGCGGGCGTGGACGCGGGCGTGCCCCGCGACGCCGGCTCGCCCTGGGACTTCCGCGACGTCGTCGACCACTACGTCGCCACGACCTACGGCCTCGACTGCGCCGTGCTGCGCGCGACCGATCCGCCGCGCTGGCTCGAGCTCTCCCGTGCGATCACGGGTCACCTCATGGCCGAGGTGCTCGGGGAGTGGCGCCGGGCGGCCTCGCCGTGCGCCGGCGCGGTCGTCCTGTGGCTCGCCGACCTCGAGCCGGGGTCGGGCTGGGGGCTGCTGGACCACCGCGGATGCCCGAAGGTCGCCTGGCACCACGTGGCGCGGGCGTCGGACCCGGTCGCCGTGTGGACCACCGACGAGGGCCTGGGCGGCATCGCCGTGCACGTGGCCAACGACCGCCCCGAGCCGTTGGCCGGGACGGTGCGGGTCGCCCTGCACCAGGGCGAGCAGCTCGTGGCCGAGGGCGCGCAGGCGCTCACCGTGGCGGGGCGCACGACGGTCGCGCTGGACGCCGAGGCCGTCCTGGGCCACTTCCACGACATCAGCCACGCCTACCGGTTCGGCCCGCCGAGCCACGATGTCGTCGTGGTGACGCTCGAGGCCCCGGACGGCACCCTGCGCCGTCAGGCGCTGCGCTTCCCGCTCGGGCTCCCGATCGACCCGCGGCCGGCCGACGAGCTCGGCGCCGTGCTCGAGGTGGAGCCGTTGGCAGGAGGCGCGCTGCTCGTCCGCGTGCGCACCCGCCGGGCCCTCCACGGCTGCCGCGCGCACGCCCCGGGGTTCGAGGCGGCCGACGGCGGGTTCGACGTGGCGCCCGGGGGCCTGCGGGAGGTGGTGCTGACGCCCGTGGACGCGACGAGCGCCCGTGGCGACGTCGCCCTGAGCGCGTTGAACCTCGACGGCCGCCTCGCGGCGGCCGCACCGCGGCAGCCCGCGGGCTAGGGGGCCGCGCTCGTGCCCGTAGGCGCGGCGGCCGCGGCGTCCTCGGCCACCTGCGCGGCCTCGAGCGTGCGGCGCTCGCGCCGGCGGCGGTCGCGCTCCAGCCGGTCCACGACGGCCTGGCGGGCCTGCGCTCGGGCGGCGACCGGCGTCGTGGCGACCGTGGGCGGATCGGCGCCCGGCGCGACGAGGACCGGTGCGGCGGCCTCGCGCGGACGCTCGGACCCGGAGGGGCCGAACACGCCGGCGATCGCCAGCACGCCCGCGGCGGCCGCGCCGATGACGCCGACCGGCAGGACGACGTCGAAGAGCGGGCCGTGGCGGCGCAGCAGGCCGCGGGCCACGGGCGGGTCGGCACGCAGCTCGTCGGCCGGGTCCTCCTCGACCTCCGCGGGCGCGGTGGGCGCCTGCGGGGCGCGGACGAGCGTGGGCTCGTCGTCGTCGTCCGCGACGCCGACGGGCGTGGAGGCCGCCGGGCGGGGGGTGCCGACGGGCGTGGACGAGCTCGCCGACGGCGCCGCCGGCGCGCGGTCCGCGGGCGGTGCCTCGCCTGGGACGTCCTCGTCGGGCGGCTCGAGCGGGGCGGGACGGACGTCGAGCCCGTCGTCGCTGCGGTCGAGGATCGGCGCGACCTCCACCATCGCGGCGAGCACGTCGAGGAGGACGTCCGTGGGGAGCGCCGCCACGGGCGGATCGTCGAAGACGGCCTCGGCGCGGTCGAAGGAGGCCTCGACGTCGCGGCAACCCGCGTCCCGGCGCAGGTGGCGCTCCAGGCGGTCGAGGTCCGCGGCCCCCAGCAGGCCCTCCGTCCGGGCGACGAGCAGCTCGGGCACCTCGCGGCAGGCCGACGTGGGCTCGGGAGCGCTGCCGAGCAGCCGGCCCAGGCGCGAGGCGGGGCGGGGCTCGGCGATGGACGCGCGCGAGGCGGCGGCGTGGCGCGTCGCGCTGCGCAGGAGCCCGTCGGGATCCAGGCCGCGTGGATCGACCGCCGCCGCCACGGCGCCGCGGAAGCGCGCGAAGGCCTCGGCGGTCGCCTCGGGTGCTGCGCCGCGCACGCAGACCGCCTCGCAGTAGGCGAGCACGGCAGGGCCCCGCCGTCCCACGATGAGGGCGAGCGCTGCGGGGGTGCCGTCGCGGACGCCCTCGGGCGTCAGGGCGGGGTGGGGACCTGGCGCGGCCACGGACTGGTCACCATAACCGAGCACGCGGACGGGCTCCGGGCGCGCGACGGACCACCGCTCAGGTGGCGCGCCGCCGCCCGTGGCGCAGTCCGAGCGCGCCCCAGCACGCCGCCGCCAGCGCCAGGGCCGCCAGCAGCAGGGCGGTCGGGACGCCGCCGCCGTCGGCGCCCCGGACGACGTCGCCGAGCCCGGCCGCAGTGCGGTCGACCCGCAGCAGCTCCCCGGCGGCGTCCAGCGGCGCGTCGGCTCCCCGGGCGCCACCGAACGTGCCCTGCACCTCCTCGACGAGGATCGCGGCCAGGTCACGCGCGCCCCCCGCCGCGTCGACGCCGTGGACCGCCGGGACCCGTCGCCGCGCGTAGGCCGCCACGGTCGAGCCGGCCGCGTCGGAGGCGGCGGCGAAGCCGACGGGGACGCGCCGCTCCCAGAGCCCGCGCGCGACGCCGGCGGCGAACGCCGATCCCCGCGCGTCGAGCCCGGGCGCCTGGGTGACGACGACGTGCTCCAGCGACGGGAGGGCCGCACCCGGGCCGAGCAGCGCGGCCGCCAGCGGGTCGGGAGCGCCCGCGCCGTCGAGCAGCCGCCCGGCCAGGGCGGCGCCGATCGCCGCGGGACCGTCGCCGAGCTCCCGGGCCCGGTCCGACGCGAGGAAGGCCCGGAGGCGCTCCGGGGTGACGAGCACGGGAACGGCCAGGCGCAGGCCGGCGAGCCGCGCGGCGCGCGCCACCCCGGCGCGGACCCGCGCGGGCATGGCGCCGCCGAGCTCGATGACCTGCGCTGCGCATCCGCCCTCGCGCTGGGAGCGGGTGGTGACCGCACCGGCCAAGGGGCGGGGGAGGCGCACCTCGCGCGTGACGCAGGCGGCTCCGGGACCCTCGCCGGCGACGGCGCTGCCCGCAGCAGTCGCCGGCGCGTTCGAGCTGCTGGTCGCCGGCGCGGTGCCGGGCGTCGTGGTGCCCTCGTCGCCCGCGGGCTCGGTCGCGCCGTCGTCCTCGGCCGCCGCCGGGGTCGGGCCGGCGGCGGCGTCCGGGCGCGCCGACGGCAGGTCGCCGCCGCCGTCCTCCGGGCCGGGCTGCGTCCCGGCGGCCGAGTCCGGCGCCACGCCGCTCCCAGGACCCGCCGACGGGCTCGAGGTGCTGGGCGCGGAGCCCGAGCTCCCCGGCGAGCCCGCCGGCGTGGCCGCGGCCCCGTCCGGGCTCCCGGCCGCGCTCGTGCTCCCGGCGCCGTACTGGTCCGCGGCGGCCTGCCCGAACTGCGGCAGCGCCGGCTGCTGCGCCTCGGCGCTCCCGGTCACCATGAGCGCCCCGGCCGTCACGAGCGCGATCCCCCACCTGCGATGCATCA
>CAXUES010000055.1:0-9098 GCA_964250185.1 uncultured Solirubrobacteraceae bacterium
GCCACGCGGTCGCGCCGCGAGGCGGCGACGGCCACCGCCGCGTCGACGGCGCGCGTCCAGCGCGACAGCAGCTCCGGGGCGTCGGCGTCCCCTGCGCTGTCGCCGGTCGCCGGGAGGTCGATCCGCACGACGGCGTGCCCCGCCCGGGCGAGGTCGTCGGCCCAGATGAGCCGCGCGCGGTAGGACGCGACGTCGTCCCACCCGAAGGGCGGCACGAGCACGACGGCCGAGGCGGGCGGCACGGCGCGCGACAGGTCGTCGTGCACCACGGCGAAGGCACCCGGGTCCCCACCCCCCAGCCATCCCGCCTCGACGACCCTCGTCAGCGCCTTCGTGCGCGCCGGGTCCATGCCCTCCTGGCTCATGCCCACGCGGCCGCACGCTAGCGACGCCGGTCCACTCGGGGGTGCGTCGCTCAGCGACCGAAGACGAGCGGCTCGATCCGGCCGCGCTTAGCCAGGCGGCAGCGCGCGATCTCCTCCGGAGACAGCTCGCCCGCGCTGTCGACCACCTCGACGTCGAAGCCGGCGGCGCGCAGGCGCTCGTAGTAGTCCTGCCCGTAGCGGCGCACGTGGTCGAGCTGCCCGAAGCGCCGCGCCTGCTCCTGGGGATCGTCGATGTCCGGCGCCTCGTCGGTCCGCTCGATGCCGAGCTCGAGGTCGGGCACGAGCAGCAGGGCCCACCCGCCCGGCCTGAGGACCCGGCGCAGCTCGCGCATCGCCAGGCCGTCGTCGGGCACGTGCTCGAGGACGTGGTTGCACACCACCACGTCGAAGCTGTCGTCGGGATGAGCGATCGCGGTCACGTCGACGAGCTCCGGCCCGTACTCGGCGGTGAGGTCGCCTCCGACGTAGCGGACGCCGGGCAGGGAGCGCAGCCGCCGGGAGAGCGAGGGCTCCGGGGCCACGTGGAGCACGGACCCCACGCCGGCCAGCAGCTCCGGGTGCCGGTCGAGGTGCAGCGCCACGAGGCGCTGGCGCTCCAGGGAGCCGCAGGCCCAGCACACCCGGTTGCGCCCGTGCAGCGGGCGGAGCACGCGGAAGGTCGAGTCGCAGCAGGGGCAGCGGACCTGCTCCCCGCGCAGCACGACCCGGATGTCCTCGAACTCGTCGAGGTCCGGGGCGCTCCAGGGCTCGGCGGACGAAGCGGCGGGCTGGCGTCGGCACGGCGCCGGACCCTACCGGCCGCGCCGCGCGGCCCGCACCCGCTCGACGAACGCCCGGTGCAGGCGGTCGTCGGCTCCGAGCTCGGGGTGGAAGGCCAGCACGACGAGCTCCCCCTGGCGCGCGGCGACGGCGTGGCCGTCGACCGCCGCCAGCACCTCGACCCCCGGGCCGTGCGCGTCGATCCACGGCGCGCGGATGAAGACGGCGTGGACCGGTCCGCCCGCCACGCCGGCGACGTCGAGGTCGGCCTCGAAGGAGCGGACCTGGCGGCCGAAGGCGTTGCGGCGTGCGGTGAGGTCCATCAGGCCGAGGTGCTCGCGGTCGAGCATGATGAGCCCGGCGCAGGTGCCGAGCACGGGGGTCCCTTCCGCCGCGAGCGCGCGCAGCGGCCCGCCGAGCCCCTCCCGCTCGATGCCGAGGGCCATGGTCGTCGACTCGCCGCCAGGCATGACGAGCCCGTCGAGCCCGTCGAGGTCGGCGGGCACGCGCACCTCGCGGACCCGCGCGCCGAGGGCCGCGAGCATGGCGCCGTGCGCCGCGTAGCCGCCTTGCAGAGCGAGGACGCCGATGAGGACGTCCGGGGCGGCCGGCGCGGCCGCTACCAACCGCGACCGGCCATGAGCTGCTCCTCGGGGAGCTTGCGGGACTCCAGCGAGCCCATCGCCTCCCCCAGGCCCTCGCTGGCGCTCGCGATCCGCGCCGGGTCGCGGAAGTGCGTGGTGGCCTCGACGACGGCGGCCGCGCGGGCGGCCGGGTCGGAGGACTTGAAGATGCCCGAGCCGACGAAGACCGTCTCGGCGCCGAGCTGCATCATCAGCGCGGCGTCGGCCGGGGTGGCGATGCCCCCCGCGGAGAAGAGCGGGACGGGCAGCTTGCCGGCGCGCGCCGTGTCGCGCACGAGGTCCAGCGGCGCCTGCAGGTCCTTGGCGGCGGCGGCGAGCTCGGCGTCGTCCATCGCGGAGAGCGCGCGGATCGACGAGGTGATCGAGCGCATGTGGCGCACGGCCTCGACGACGTCGCCGGTGCCCGGCTCCCCCTTGGAGCGGATGAGCGCCGCGCCCTCGCCGATGCGCCGCAGCGCCTCCCCGAGGTTCGTCGCACCGCAGACGAAGGGGATGTCGAAGGCCCACTTGTCGATGTGGTGGGCCTCGTCGGCCGGCGTGAGGACCTCGGACTCGTCGATGTAGTCGACCTCGAGCGACGCGAGCACCTGCGCCTCGACGAAGTGCCCGATGCGCGCCTTGGCCATGACGGGGATCGACACGGCCTCCTGGATCTCGCGGATCATCCGCGGGTCGCTCATGCGGGCCACGCCGCCGTCGCGGCGGATGTCCGACGGCACGCGCTCAAGGGCCATGACCGCGCACGCGCCGGCCGCTTCGGCGATCCGCGCCTGCTCGGCGTCGACGACGTCCATGATGACGCCGCCCTTGAGCATCTCCGCCAGGCCGGCCTTGACCCGGAACGTCGCTTCGTCGCGCATGGCAGCGAGCGTACTTCCGCTCGCTGCGCCTACTTGAGGCGGAAGGCCTTGATGCGGTCGGCGTACTGGGCGGTGTCCCGCGCGTAGACGCCGTAGGCGAGGCCCTGGATGATCGTCAGCAGCGCGGTGTGCGAGCGGACGTAGGCCGGGGAGTTGCTGGAGTAGTACAGCCGCGTGGTGGCGAGCTTGGCCACCTCGGAGAGCGTCGCGTCGGTGATGGCCACGGTCGTGGCCGAGCGGTGCCGGGCGAGCTTCATCGCCCGGACGACGAGCGGGTGCGGGCGCCCGGCGCTCAGCCCGATGACCAGCGTCTGGTCGTCGATGCGCCCCAGGCGCGAGAGCGCCTCCTGCGAGGGCGAGGCAACGAGCTCGGCGCGGAGGTCGAGCAGCATGAGCAGGTGGCGCATGTAGCTGGCGAAGAACGCCATCTGGTCGGTGCCGGCGATCAGGACGCGGTCGGCGGTGGCGATCGCCTCGATGGCCGTCTCGATGTCCTTGCGCGACGCCTTGCGGGCCGTCTCCTCCACGTTGACGTGGTCGGCGGCCACCGCGGTCTCGAAGGGGCTCTGGTCCAGGGAGAAGAGCGGCTCGGTCAGGCCGATGCCCGCGGCCGTGGCGGCGGGGACGGAGCGCTCGTGCTTGCGGCGGTACTCGTCGCGGGCCGAGGACTGCAGCTCGGGGAAGCCCTCGAAGCCGAGCGCCTGGGAGAAGCGCACGACGGTCGAGGAGCTCGTGTTCGCGCGGCGGGCCAGCTCCTCGGCGGTGTGGAAGGCGACCTCGTCGAGGTGGTCGACGATGTACTGGGCGACGTCCTTCTGGGAGCGCGAGAACTCGTCGAAGCGCGCCTGGATGTACCCCGAGAGGTCCTGGTGCCCGGGGGCGTCTGAGGCGGCGCCGGAGGTCCGGGGCGGCGTCGGGGTGGTCGTGGCGGCAGCCGTCCTCTTCATGGGCGGTCGGTCTTTCGACGCCGCGAGTGGGTGTTCCTCCCAAGCTCGTCGGCCGTAGGAGCTCCGATGCCCGCCACGCTCGCCGACCGGCTGTCGCGCCCGCTCGCGGCGCTCGACGGTCCGAACCTCGCCGTCCAGGACCGTCTGAACGACCTCGTCCCGTGGCTCTGGTGGCCGCTCGGGCGACCATCGCCGGACGCCGTGATGGCTCCCGCGGCCCATGCCCTCTACGCGGCGCACGCGTGGGTGATCGCGTCCGTCCTGCGGATCCCGCGACGACCGTGGTCCGTGGCCGTCGCGGTGCTCTCCTGGGCCGCGTTCAGCGGCGCGTGGGACCGCCGCGCGGCGGTCCGGGCGACCCGCTAGCGCCCGGGCTCGCCCGGCTCCTCGGCCAGCGAGTCGGGGTCCACGACGGCGTCGTCGGCGTCCCCATAGATGCCGTCGTCGGGGACGGCCTCCTCGGTGAAGCCCTCGGCGTCCTCGGTGATGCGGGCGGTGCCGCCCCAGTCGCCGTGGGAGGCGTGCTCGATGAGCTGCTCCTCGGCCATCTCGAAGCCCTCGGACTCGCCGCCGCCGGCCTCGTTGACCGCCTCGAAGGCGGGGTCGTGGTCCTGGTCGGCGAAGTTGAACTCGCGGTGCATGGCCCGAGGCTACCCATCGCCGCCGGGCCCGCACGGGCCGTCGGCGGCCCTCACGACCGGGTGACCGACGAGGGCGCCGCGCGCTCCGTCTCGCGGTAGGGCCGCGTGAGCAGCCCGGAGCCGATGAGGCCGAGCCCCAGCACGACCTGCGGCAGCCAGGCGTTGGTCCCGTCGTCCGCGACGCCGAGCACGAACGGGGAGACGGCCAGGACGACGCCGGCGACGACGTCGATGGCGAGGTGGGCGGCCATCGGCAGCACGTCGGCGACCGACAGCTCGTAGTCGGTGATGGCGCTCTGGAGGAGCAGCAGGAGGCCGACGACCACCGCGACGGTCGGCGCGCCGTCGCCGACGTCGGCGTAGCCGCACAGCCAGGGGCTGGCCAGGACAAGGAGGCCGGCGGGGTAGTCCAGGGCGGCGTGGGCGAGGCTCGTGATGGGACGGGGCACGGCCTTGTCCCTCGCCGGGGCGCCGGCCGGCCGAACGTCCGGAGGTTCCCGCCCGACCTGCGCCGGTAGCGTCCGCTCCCGTGGCCGGGTCGGACGCCGTCGACGAGCTCCACGCCCTCCCGGCGGCCGAGTTCGTCGCGGCGCGCGACGCGCTGGCCAAGGAGCTGCGCGCCGGAGGCGACCGCGAGGAGGCCGCGCGCGTCAAGGCGCTCCCCCGGCCCACGCGGGCGGCGGCGGCGGTCAACCACCTCGTGCGGGCGCATCCCGACGCGGTCGCCGCGCTCGCCGAGGCGGCCGAGGCGGTGGCCGGCGCCCAGGGCGCCGCGCTGGGCGGAGGCGGCGGCGCGGGCCTGCGCGAGGCCACGGCCGCCGCCCGCGACCGCGTGGCGGCGCTGGTCGACCTGCTCCCCGGCGGTGAGCCCGGTGCCGTGCGCGAGGCGGTGCAGGCGACGCTGCACGCCGCGGTGGTCGATCCCGACGTGCTCGCGGATGTCCGTGCCGGGCGGCTGTCGCGCGAGCGCGCCGCCTCCGGGTTCGGCGGGGTCGCCGCCGTCGAGACCGATGACGCGCCCCGTGCGACGCCGAAGGCGAAGGCGAAGGCGAAGGCGTCGAAGGCCGGAACGAAGGCGTCGAAGGCCGATCGGGAGCGCGAGGGGCGCGAACGCGAGGAGCAGCGCGAGCGCGAGCGGGCCGAGGCGGAGGAGCGGGCGGCCCGGGAGCGCGCGGTCGCCGCCGCCGAGCAGGCCGCCGCCGCCGCGGACGCGGAGGTCGAGGCCCGTCAGGAGGCGCTCGACCGCGCTGAGGCCGCCCTGGACGAGGCGCGCGGCGCCCTGCGTGACGCCAAGCGCGGGCGCACGCGCGCTCGACGGGCGCTGCGGTCCGCCAGCTGACGGACCCGGCGATGGGGCGGCTGGGATTCGAACCCAGGTCTGACGGGTTATGAGCCCGCTGCTCTGACCGCTGAGCTACCGCCCCGCTTCGGGCAGATCATGGCTCACCCGGCGGCGAGCACGAACGGCGAGGCGGCCATGAGACGCCCGTCGACCGCCACGAGGGCCGCCACGACCACCCGGCCGCGGCGGCGGACGGGCACCTCGGCCCGGTAGGCCGTGCTCGTCTGGGTGAGCCGATCGCCCTCCTGCCCGCCCGGCGGCACCACGTCGACCGCCCGCGACCGCGCCGGGAACGGCCCCCGCACGTGGCTGCCGTCCGCTCCCGCGACGTAGACGGCCACGCGGGCGAGCTGCAGCGGCGTCCCCGCCCGGTCGCGCAGGGTGAACGACACGCGATCGCGCCCGACGCGCAGGCGCGACGTGCGCGGTGAGGCCCGCAGCCCGCCCGGGAGGCCGGCGCGCACGTCGGCGAGGCTCCGGGAGCCGCCGTCCGCGGAGGGGAAGCGCAGGCGCGGTGTCCCCTCGCCGACGGACGCGGCTGCGCCCCGGGCCTCGTCCCGATCGGCGTGCGGCGTCGCGCCGCAGCCGGTCAGCGCCGCGAGCGGCACGAGCAGGCAGGCGGGCAGGGCCGTGCGGCGCACGCCGCGATCCTAGGTCGGAACAGGACCCTCGCGAGCCGGTCCGGCGGGCGTCAGACGAGCTCGGGCGTGCGCTCGTCGGCGTCCGCCGCGGCGCGCTCGAGCGCCCGCTCGGCGTCGCGTCGCACGCGCCTGGAGCGCAGCCACTCGGCCGGCGTCGGCGGGAAGACGGGCTCGGCCTGGGCGGCGGCCTCACGCTCGCGGCGGGCCCGCGCGCTGGCCTGATGGGCGCCGATGGCCGCGCCGAGGTCGCCCCGCGAGGGACCGTCGGCCTCGGCGACGATCGACGCCTCGAGGTGGGAGCGCAGCACGAGCAGCTCGCGCTGGGTAGCGCGGCGCGCGCGCTTGGCGCCGGTGAAGGCGTCCCAGGCGCGGGCGAAGGAGATGAACGACGTGCGGCCGCCGCAGCGGTGGGCGGCGAGCATCGGGCAGACGCCGCCCTCGCGGTCGCTGTAGGCGCCCACGATGATCTCGTTGGCGTCGATGCCCTCGAGCATCGCCTCCCGCGTGCGCAGCGGCAGGCAGTCGACCACCCGGCGGAGGTCCTCGATGGTCGTTGTGCGGCGTCGGGTCATGGTAGCGGCGCCGGATCGCCCGGCGTGGGCCCAACGGTAGGCCAGCGGGGGCGCGGAGGGAAGGCCGTGGGGCCGAAGATGGCAGGCTTGCACCATGAAGCTCGGTGTGCACATCGGCTACTGGGGCCTCGGCCTCTCCAGCCAGGACCAGCTCGAGACCGTCCAGGAGGCCGAGCGCCTGGGCTACGACTCCGTCTGGACGGCGGAGGCCTACGGCTCCGACGCGGCGACCATCCTCGGGTGGCTCGCCGGCCAGACGACGACGATCCGCCTCGGCTCGGGGATCCTGCAGATGCCCGCGCGCTCCGCGGCGATGACCGCGATGACCGCCGCGACGCTCGACCAGCTCTCCGACGGGCGCTTCCTGCTCGGCATCGGCTCCTCGGGCCCGCAGGTCTCCGAGGGCTGGCACGGCGTGCCCTTCGCCAAGCAGCTCGCCCGCACCCGCGACTACGTGGCCGTGGTGCGCAAGGCGCTGGCCCGCGAACGGCTCACCTACGCGGGCGAGACGATCACGCTGCCGCTCCCCGACGGCCCCGGCAAGGCGCTCAAGCTGACCATCGCGCCCGTCCAGGAGCGCATCCCGATCTACATCGCGGCCATCGGCCCGAAGAACACGCAGCTGGCCGGCGAGATCGCGGACGGCGTCATGCCGACGCTCTTCTCGCCCGAGCACGTGGGCGTCATGCGCACCGAGCTCGAGGCGGGGATCGCCCGGACGCCCGGCAAGGCCCTCGCCGACGTCGACGTGGCGCCCACGGTGCAGGTCTACGTCTCCGACGACCGCGCCGCCGCGCGTGACCTCATGCGGCCGTTCATCGCCCTCTACGTCGGCGGCATGGGCTCGCGCAAGCAGAACTTCTACAACGCGCTGGTCCAGCGCTACGGCTTCGAGGACGCCGCGGCGACGATCCAGGACCTGTTCCTGGACGGCAGGCGCGAGGAGGCCATGGCCGCCATCCCCGACGCGCTCATCGACGCGGTCGCGCTCTGCGGGCCCAAGGAGCACGTGCGCGAGCGGATCGCCGCCTACCGCGAGGCCGGCGTCGGCACCCTCGGCGTCACGCCCGTCGCGTGGACGAAGGAGGCGCGCCTGGAGCAGCTGCGCCTCGTCGCCGAGCTCGCGGCGTAGCGGGCGTGCGCGTCCTGCTGGGGGCCTTCGGGGACCCCGGCCACGTCTTCCCGCTCATCGCGGTCGGCAAGGCGCTCGCCGCGCGCGGCCACGAGCCGTGGCTGCACTCCTCCGACCGCTGGCGCGGCCCCGCCGAGGCGGAGGGCCTCGGCTTCCTCCCCGCCCCCGCGATCAAGGTCCTGCCCGGGGTGCGCGGGCCGCTCAAGCCCTTCGAGGCGGTGCGCTGGTCGGTCCCGGTCGTCCGCGAGGCGCTTCGCCGGCTGCGGCCCGACGTGGTGGTGGCCGACATCCTCACGCTCGCCCCGGCCCTGGCCGCCGAGCTCGAGGGGATCCCGCTGGCCACCTGCATCCCCCACGTCGACCCGCGCCCCGCCGAGGGCTTCTGGCCCTACGCCCTCGGCGCGCGGCTGCCCCGCAGCCGCCTCGGCCGTGCCGTGGCCGACCGCACCCGCCATGCCATCCAGGACCGCGGCCTCGCCCAGGGCGAGCGTGAGCTCGACGGCACCCGCGAACGCGTCGGCCTGCCGCCTGCCGGGCGGGTCCACGGCGGCATCTCCACCCGCCTGGCGCTCGTGGCCACGTTCCCGCAGCTCGAGTACCCCCGACCCGACGGGGGCTGGGCCCCGGGCACGCACGTCGTCGGCCCGCTGCAGTGGGAGCCCGATGCCGCCGAGGTCGAGCTGCCCCCGGGCGACGCGCCGCTGGTCCTCGTGGCGCCGTCGACCTCGCAGGACCCGGGCCACACGATGCTCCGGGCCGCGCTGGAGGGCCTCGCCGGCGAGCCCGTGCGCGTGCTGGCCACGACGAACCGCCGCGCGCCGGAGCCACCGCTGGGGCCGCTGCCCGCCAACGCCCGGCTGGTCGACTGGGTAAGCTACGCCCGGACGATGCCCCACTGCGACGTCGTGGTCTGCCACGCGGGGCACGGCACGATCTGCCGCGCGCTGCTCAGCGGGGTGCCCGTGGTCGCCTGCCCCGCGGCCGGGGACATGAACGAGAACGCCGCCCGCGTCGACTGGGCCGGGGTCGGCGTGCGCCTGCCGCGCAGGTACATCACGCCGAGCGGGGTCCGCCTGGCCGTGGGTCGCGCGCTCGGCGACGAGCGCTTCGCCGCCCGCGCCGGCGAGCTCGCGGCGTGGGGCGCCGCGCACGACGGGCCGGATCGCGCCGCGCG
>CAXUES010000055.1:9108-12085 GCA_964250185.1 uncultured Solirubrobacteraceae bacterium
TTTCCTGCTCAACCCGGCCTTTTACCATCCACCGCTCTCGGCGGAGGAGCGCGCGCGGCTCATCGAGGAGCTGGGCAACCGCAGGTCGGACGGCGGACTCGGGGGGTGGGACTCGAACCCACAACGACTCGATTAACAGTCGAGCATTCTGCCGATTGAATTACCCCCGATCGGAGCATCGGGACGGTGCGCACCTTCCGGCGGACCGCCGAGCTCGGCCGGAAGTGTAGCGATCCCGGCCTCCACCTCGACGTGGCAGTTGGCGCACAGGAGCACGCACTTCGTCGCCTCCTCCCGCAGCCGCTCGATCGACCTGGACAAGCCACGTGACGCGAGCCCGAAGCTCTTCGCGGCGGGATCGACGTGGTGGAACTGCAGCGCCCGGACGCAGCGGCCGTAGCCGCACAGCGCGCAGGCGCCGCCCGCCTCGTCGACGAGCTGCTGCTTGGCCCGCCGTCGCCATGCCGACACCGCATCGGCCCGGCAGCGCGCGCAGACGTCGCGTCCGCCGACCCGGACGGTCCTCGTCTCGCCGTGGCTCTCGCAGCTCCCGACCACTCCGGCGGCCGGCACCCGGCGGCGCGCCGCCTCGGTCGTCCGCAGGCCGTACCGCCCCAGCCAGTAGCGCACGGTCGTGAACGACCGGCCGGTCCGCGCGGCGATCGCCCTGACCGTCAGGTCCTCGGCGATGAGCCTCTCCAACGCCTCGCGGCCCAGAGAGCCCCTCGCTGCAGCCATGATGCGAACACTAGTTCGCATGCCGGACGGATCGTCGGCGGTACCGTCGGGCCCATGCCCGCCGACACCGTCGCCCAGGTCCTCGCCGACATCCAGGAGCGCCTCACCACGGTGAGCGCCGAGCGCGAGCAGCTCGAGCAGGACCTGCAGGAGCGCCTCGAGCCGCTCCGCGAGGAGGAGCGGCGCCTGCGCGCCGCGGCCGCCGCGCTCGACGCGTAGCGCCCAAGCGCGCCCGAACGGACGGATGGTCGACTCCTCGCGCTTGAGCTCTGTGGCCATTCGGTACGAAGAGACACCATGCCGTTGCTCGTTATGCACGCTCCGGGTGAGCGCCCGGCCCCCGCCGTCTCCGACGTGCTGCGCGTGCGGCCGGTCGAGGTCCTCGACGACGTCGAGGCGCTCGTCCTCGACGCGATCACCTGGATCGGCATGGAGCGCTTTGACATCGCGGGCGCCTCCCCGCGCTCCGTGCGCGCCGCGCTCGGGCTCCCGGCCTGGATGTTCCGCCTGCGCGCCCGGGCGCTCGTCGCCCGCGGGGCGCTGGAGCGCTCCGGCACCCTGCTGCGCCCCCGCCTGCGCCTCACCGCCGCCGGCCTGGCCGCGATGCTCGTGCTCCCCGAGCATGCGCCGCGCGGCTGGCGCGGCAGCACGCGCTAGCTACTCGGTCCGGGCGTCCTGCGCCGCGGCGCGCTGGCGCTTGAGCTCCTGGA
This sequence comes from uncultured Solirubrobacteraceae bacterium, assembly GCA_964250185.1. Classification (GTDB taxonomy): domain Bacteria; phylum Actinomycetota; class Thermoleophilia; order Solirubrobacterales; family Solirubrobacteraceae; genus Paraconexibacter. The sequence goes on from CAXUES010000055.1 coordinate 10,557, forward strand.
GCTCGTGGGCCAGCGCCCCGTTCCCGCTGCCCTCCGAGCGCATGCGCTCCTCCAGGCGGGCCATGCGGACCTCGATCAGCGCGTGCTCCACGTCGGCGGGCGTCGCCTCCTGACGCGCGCCCATGCGGAGCTCCGCGACGAGGCCGGTGAGCTCGGGGTCGTCCTCCAACCCCGTCGTGGGTGCCTCGAGGTGCGCCCGCAGGTGCGCCGCCGCACGGCGCAGCAGCGTGCTGGTGAACGCCTCGTCGAGGTCGATCGCGTCCAGGGTCTCGCGCCCCGCCCGCGGCAGCGCGAGGCAGGCGGCGAGCAGGTTGCGCTCCTTCTGCTGCCCCGCGGGTCGGGCGCGGGCGTGCGCCGACGGCGCCGGCGGCCGGGGCGGCGCCGCCGCGGCCGGTCGGTCCGCCACCGCCCCACCCGTCGAGGGCGAGGCGAGCCACCCCGCCACGAGCGCCGGGCTCATGCCGATCGCCTCGGCCACGACCCGCTGCAGCTCCTCCTTGAGCGCGCTGGAGGGCAGCTCGTGGAAGACGGGCCGCAGCGCCTCGATGACGCCGTCCTTGCCCTCCGCGGAGTCCAGGTCGGCCTGCTCGAGCTCGCGCCGGACGCGGAAGGTCACGAACGGCACGCTCGCGTCGACCAGCGCCCGCACGGCGTCGGCGCCGCGCGCCTTGACCGCGTCGGCGGGGTCCTCGCCCGCGGGCAGCGGCACGACCCGGAGCTCCAGGCGCCGACCCCGCGCCACCTGCTCGGCGCGGATCATCGCCTGCTGCCCCACCCCGTCGGCGTCCAGCGCGAGCTTGACCACCGGCGCCAGGCGCGAGAGCTCGGCGACCTGCTCCGGCGTGAGCGCGGTGCCCATGAGCCCGACGGCGTTGCGCATCCCCGCCTGGTGCATGGCGATGACGTCGGTGTAGCCCTCGCAGAGCACCACGCTCCCCGCACGGGTCGCGTCGGAGCGCGCGACGTCGGCGCCGAAGAGGTGCCGGCCCTTGTGGAAGACGACGTTCTCGGAGGAGTTGAGGTACTTCGGCTGCTGGTCGGGCCCCGCGGCGCGCGCACCGAAGCCGAGCACCCGGCCGCGGCGGTCGCAGAGCGGGAACATGATCCGCCGGCGGAAGCGGTCGATGACCGGCCCGGCCTTCGAGCGCTGGACCAGCCCCGCGTCGTAGGCCTCGCGCGCCTTGAAGCCGGCCTTCAGCGACGCCTTGAGCACGATGTCGTAGCGCGACGGCGCGAAGCCGACGCGGTACGTGCGCAGGGCCTCCTCCTCCAGCCCGCGCTCCGCGAGGTACTTCCGGGCACCCGAGGCCTCCTCGGAGTCCCACAGGTAGCGCGCGTAGAACGTCGCGGTGCGCTCCAGCAGCTCGAGCAGGCGCTCCTGCTGGGCGCGCTTGGCCGCCGCCTGCGGGTCCTCCTCCTCGCGCTCGAGCTCGACGCCGTAGCGGTCGGCGAGCAGCTCCATCGCGCTGACGAAGTCCACGCCCTCGGTCTCCTGCACGAAGGAGAAGACGTCGCCGCCCTTGCCGCAG
>CAXUES010000056.1:0-7109 GCA_964250185.1 uncultured Solirubrobacteraceae bacterium
GACCGTCGCGGCTCTCGGCTCCGCGCAGGCGCAGGCGCTCAAGAAGATCAAGGTCGCGATCCCGGTCCCGGCCTTCTTCTTCTACCCGCTCTTCGCCGCTCAGGATGGCGGTCATTTCAAGAAGGAGGGGCTCGACGTCGAGATCATCTCGACCAACGGCGATGGGCCGGATGTCGATGCGCTGATCTCGGGCAGCGTGCAATTCACGGTATCGACGCCGAACCGGCTCTTCATGGCGGCCGAACAGGGCAAGAAGTTGCTCTGGAGAGGCCGTCGCTAGCGCCGCAAGACCGCGGACGGCACGCCCGCGAGCAACCGCGGGCGACGTGCCCGCCACCGAGTAGTCGCGCCGACGTGCCACCGGCCGCTTCATGCGAGAAGCCGGCAGCCCGACGGCAGCAGGCCCAACGTCTGAGGGTGGGCAGGGCACGCGGCCATCTCCAGCAAGTCGCCATGGCGTCCGGCACCTCGTCGACCCGCGGCCCTCTGCGCCGCTGGACGCGCGAGGCAGTCGAGCAGGAGCTCCAGGAGTTCGCTGAGCAACTGGGCCACCGGCCAGCCGGCCGCGACTACGACCGCCACGGTCGAAGCACGCTCGCACGAGCGATGAGCCGGCACGGCGGACGCCTCTCCTACCGACACCTCGTCGCTCACCTCCCGCCCGCACCGCCTGACCCGGATGCGCCGCCGTCCGTTGGCGGCTACTGGAACGACCAGACCGTGCAGAGGGAACTTGAGGACTACACGCGCGGGATGACCAGCTTCCCGACCTCCGCCCAGATGGATGGGGACGGCCGCAGTGCCCTACGCGTCGCCATCAGCCACCGCGGCGGCATCGGACGCTGGTCCCACGAGCTCGGGTTGCCGCTCGGCCCCAAGCAGGCCCAAGGCGGGTACGGCCAGGCCGAAGCCATCCGCGACGCCCAACAGCTCATCGGGAGCCACGGGCGCTTGCCGGGCAAGACCCGGGTCCGCGAACTCGGTTACCCGCGCTTGGCCACCTACCTCGCCGTGCACACCGACGGCTCCAACGCCTTCCTGGTCCAGCATCACGACCAGCTCGGCGTCGCGCCGTCCGTCGTGGCGAAGGCCCGACGCGCCCTCGCTTTCCGCTGAACCCGACGACGACGCCGACGTAGAGGTCGACGTCGGACGCGGAGCGCCGACGCAGAGGCCGTCAGCTACCGGCACCGCTGCCCTGGCGAGACGCTCCTCGCCCTCTTCGCCGCGGTGGGCAGTCACCGGCCTTCACCGCCATCGCCGCTGTTCTGCCGAGCGGCCCGCCGCACGCAAGCCCCGCTTGCGTCGGTGTTCGAGTCCTCCGGATGCCGGTTCGACCCGTCAAGAACTCTTCCCCGGTTGGCGCCTTCGCCGCGCCTACGTTCCGCCGTACCCCGCCCCATGGCGGCACTCGCACCCCTCTCAAGGAGCCCGTCGTGAAGTTCGACCAGGACCGTAGGCGCATCAGCGCCGCCGAAAGAACCCGCCGCCGCGAGCGCGTGGCTGCGCTTGTGGACCGCCAAGAGCAGCGCGCGGCCCAGGGCTTGGAGCGTTGCTGGGCGCGCCGCGCCGCCGCAGCCGCGGAGACCTCGCCGAACGCTGGGGCCGAGGCCGCGTGATGCCTCCCGCCCGGGCGTCGCACAGTTGCCGCCGCCTTCTGCCACCGAGGTCTGGCCGTGAGCCGCCGAGCTCGGCCAAGGCCGCACCCGCACCCGCACCCCACCCACCCGATGACCACCCCTGTCAGACCCCGCCTACCGAGGAGCACTCCGCATGCCCCGCAACGCCCGCCCGACCACCGCCAACTACCTCCTGCAGCAGGCCGAAGACCCCGAGGGCGTCCGCGACGCTCGCGACGAGGTCATCGACCAGGAGCTCGAAGACCGCCTCGCTCAGGACGACGCCACTCCCGAGCTGGAAGGCACCCGCCACCCCGGGACCGGCCAGTGGATTCCGTTCACGCCGCGCCGGCCCGGCTTCAGCGGCACGAGCAAGGACTGGGAGCGCTTGTACGTGGTCCTGGAGGAGCAGAAGCGCCGCCAGCACCCAAGCTGGGACGAGCAGGACGTCAAGGCGGCCGCTCTTGCGAAGTACGAGAAGCTCAAGGTCCACCGCGGGTTGCCGGCGCTGCCCGGTGAGTACGTCGAACTGGAGCAGAGCTCGTTCGCTCCGCCGCGGGAGGGCCTGCGGCAGAACATCGAAGCGGCGGCCATCCGGCGACTGCCGCAGTGGCAGGAGATGGAGGCCCTCCTGACCGGCTGCAAGCCGGGGCGCAACAGCGAACGGCGCCTGCCCCTTGCGGTCTTCCTCAAGTCGGTGCTCGGCAAGGGCATGCCCGAGCTACGCAACGACATCGAGGAGTTCGTCGGTTCCAACCTGGAGCTCGACTGGGCGTACCTCGGCTCCCACGACATGGCGGAGAACCTCACGCACATGCGCGACGAGAGCACCGTCCGACGCGTGCTCAAGCGGATGCTGGAGCGCAACGACCCCGACGAGTGCGTTCGCCTGAACCTTGAGGTCATGCAGGAGATGCAGGAGCGCCACCCCGACCTCGGGCGCTACCTCGTGGTCGACGCCACACCCATCCAGGCGTTCGTGGAACAGACAGTGCCCCTCAACGACGAGCACGAGGCGCTCATCGTGCGCGACACCGGCGCCAAGCTGCACTTCCACGGCGACGCCAGCGGCGGCGACGACTCAGACGGGGACTCGGACGGCGCGGAGGGTGGCGGCCGGGCTGGCAACGCGTCCGCCAGCACCGGCGGAGGTCAGGACAAGGTCACGGGGCGCAGCGGCCGCCGCCGAGCTAGTCGCAGCACCGGTCAGCGCCGGCGCAAGGGCAAGGCGTGGGTCGGCTGGTCGCTTGTCGTCATCTCCGACATGAAGACCGGCCTGCCGCTCATCTGGAAGCTGGTCGCCGACGGACCCGAGTACCCCCACGTCATCCCGATGCTCACCGAGATGTATCGCCTCGCGCCTTGGATGCCGGTGGGCTCATACCTCGTGGGCGACAGCGAATACGACCGCTCCACCCGCCTCGCGTTCGACCTGCAGGCCCGCTTCAGCATCTGTGGGGTCTTCCCGCTGCGCAAGGGCGTCGGGCGCTTCTGGGAGCACTCCAAGACCGACGGCGTCCCCTACTGCGCCGAGAAAGGCCACGACGCCATGAGCCTCGTGCAAGCCCCCGAGGACTTCGGCCTCGACAAGGTGCCGCTCGGATACGAGCCTGACTTCGCCAAGGCCCGCAAGGACTTCCCCGGGCGCACCCGCTGGTACTGCGAGAAGTGCCAGTCCAGGGGCATCAAGCTCACCGCCAACACCTGGTTCCGGAGGAACCCCCGCCTCTACCCCATGCTGCCCCACCGCGGCAACAGCCGCTACCGCGCCCGCCGCGTCGCCCTCATGCTCAGGCGCAACTCCATCGAGCAGGTGTTCAGCCAGCTCAAGCGCCGAGGCATCGGCAACAAGCACCACCAGAACTGCCGTTGGGTCACCAAGTCCGCCCACATCGAATGGCTGTGCTCCGCTGCGTTGTTCGGCATGACCGCCCGCCGTCACGCCCACGAGACCGGGCAGTACGCCGCCGCCGCCGCCGAAGCGTGGGACCTGAAGCTCACCAAGCTCCAGCCGGCGCTCCAGTCCACGCGGAAGCGCGCCGCCTAACTCCCCGGGAGGCGTGAGCGGCCCGCCGGCCGCCCTGCCGCCACACAACCGCCGGCAGCGGTGGACGGAAGGCGCTCGCGCCTCACCCGGTGGTCAGCGACACCGCGGAGGCCAGCTCCGACTTCGGGCGCGCCGACCCGCCCCGCAACACAAGGAAGGGCCGCTCCTCGGAGCGGCCCTTTGTCGTTCTCGGACAGCGGGCAACCCCGGGGGCAACACTCAACGTTCCGGCGCGGAACACGCCGTCGGCCCCAACATCGCCGCATGCGCGGGGCTCGTCACCGCCCCCGACGGGCGGTCCTCCTGCGGGCAGGACCCTCAGGAGATATGCCTAAAGGGCGCCCCAGCGGTGGAGAGGCTGGAGAGCGAGATGTGCCTAAAGGCACCGGAGCTCACCTAGGCCCGACAGAGGCCCGTTTCATGGGCCTTAGTTGTGCCTGAGGGGGCGGGTCACATTGTGCCCGCCAACCACGATGGGCCGTGAAGGAATCGAACCTTCAACCTTGGGATTAAGAGTCCCCTGCTCTGCCAATTGAGCTAACGGCCCGTGCGACCGCGCAGTCTAGCCGGTGGTCAGCGTGGGCTGCGGTGTGGCCGACGTGGCCCCCGCGGCACCCGCCGCAGCGGTGGCGGCCTGCGTCTTGTAGCCGTCCAGCGTCGTGCGCAGCGCCTTGCGCTCGGCGGCCGGGGTGAGCTCCAGGGCACGGCTGCGGGCGAGCTCGGCGACGCGCGTGCGCTTGGCCAGGTAGCCGAGCCGCGCGAGCTCCACGAAGAGCCCCGCCTCGGGCTCGCGGACGTCGGTGACCACCTGCCACGCCTGCAGCGCGCGGGTCGGCGAGTTCAGCGCGGTCGGCGCGTAGACCTGCGACATGAGCGCGGCGACGCTGTCGTCGAGGCGCTGCGGGTCGGTCGCCAGGTAACGCTGCCAGGCGCGGTCGGCGCCGTTGAGCTGGCGCAGGCCGGCGTCGGTGTACTGCCCCGTCGTGCTGTCGTACCCGGCCTGCTGGGCCTCCTGGTAGCGCGCCCGGGTGACGGCCAGCAGGGCGCCGGGGTCGTCCGGGCGGGTGGCCAGGACCTTGTTCGCGCTCTCGATCCGCTCCCGGTAGATGTCGGTGCCCGACATCGAGTTGCCCCCGGTGAAGGCGTCGAACAGGCCACCGCTGGTGTTGCCACCGATGCCGAAGAGGATGAGCCCGCCGCCCATGAGGACGGCCAGCGAGAGGTACACGACCTGGACGACACGACGTCGCCCACGACCGCGGAGGTCGAACAGCATCAGGTGAGCCTAGAGGGCGCCGCCCCACGGGGTCGCGGCGCCGCGGGCGTCACTCGGGGTCGCGGCGGCCCTGTCCGGCGTCGAGCTGATCGACGTCCCAGTCGAGGTCGTCGAGGTCGTCCTCGTCGACGTCCTCCTCGTCGTCGCCCCATGCCCAGCGCGACGGGCCCTTGGGCTTGAAGAGGCGGGAGAGCAGCACGCTGAGCTCGAAGAGCACGACGAGCGGCGCCATCGTCACGAGCATCGTGACGGGATCCGGGGTCGGCGTGGCGACGGCGGCGAGGATCGCGATGGCCAGCAGCACGTAGCCGCGGTTCTTGGCCAGCTGCTTCGGCGTGAGGATCCCCAGGCGGGTGATGGCCAGGACGGCGACCGGGATCTGGAACAGGAGCCCGAGCAGGGCCAGGACCAGGACCGAGAACTTGTAGTACTGGTTGGCCTGGATGAGGATGTCGAAGTTGTCGCTGTTGAAGTTCTGCAGGAACCCGACAGCACGGGGCAGCGCGAGGAAGTAGCCGAAGGCGACGCCCGCCACGAAGAGCACCGGGACCATGGCCATGAACGGCACGGCGACCCGTCGCTCCTGCGGCGAGAACGCCGGCAGCAGGAACGCGTAGACCTGGAAGAGGATGAACGGCAGCGCGAGCAGCAGCGCGGCGTAGCCCGCCACGGTGAACGTCGTGGTGAACGGCTCGGCCACGCCGAGCGTGATGGGCTGGCGCCCGCGGTCCGGGGGCACCGCCCGGGCGGCGGCGATGGCCGCCCGTGAGGCGCCGGCCGTCTGCACCTGCGTGGCGGCCAGCGCCTGCTGGGTGGGCTCGTCGAGCGACGAGTCCTTCGACAGCGCACCGAGCGACGTGCCGAGCGAGCTGAGCTGCGACCCGAGCGCCCGCAGCGCACGGGCGTTGGCGAGGTCGAACCGCGCCGAGTCGGCGATCTGGTTCTTGTTCTGGCTGGAGTTCTGCGCGTCGGTCAGCGGCTGGTTGACCCAGTCGAGGATCCGCCCGTTCTGCCAGTAGGTGAACGAGAAGCAGACCAGCACCACGCCGATGCAGATGATGAGGCGGGTGCGGAGCTCATCGAGGTGGTCGATGATGCTCAGCCGGTCCTCGTGCCCGATGGGCTTGATCGCGGTGGCGGGCACGGCTCAGCTGGGGTGGGTCGGGACGGAGGGAGGCCGCGCGGGCCTAGGCGTCGCGCCGCGCGGCGGGCTGCGGTGCGTCCTCGTCGACCCGCACCGAGGTCGCCGCCGGCGCGGCGGCCGGCGTGACGACGGGCTCCGGCGCGGGGGGCGCCGCGAGGGTGCGCCCGCTCGTCGCGGCGTCCTCCTCGTCGTCATCGCGGCCGGCCTTCGACGCGATCGAGTCCTTGAACTCCCGCATGCCCGAGCCCAGCTGGCGCCCGAGGCCCGGGAGCCGCTTGGGGCCGAAGATGACGAGCACGATCACCAAGACGATGATGAGCTCCATGGGACCGATGTTGGGCATGGCACATCTCCAGGGGGAGGGGTCGTCGGGAGGGTAGCGCCGGGGCGGCGGGGTGGATCAAGCGTCCAGTCCGGCGGGGTCCCCGCTCAGGTCGGGTCGCTGGCGACCGACGAACGGGGTGTCGGACGGACCTCCCACCGACACATGCGCCATGGAACCTCACGCAGATCATCCCGCCAACGTCCGTCGCGTCGTCCTGCCCTCGGGGCGGACCGTCGACGTCGTCCTCGTCGTGCCCGCCCGGGCACCCGCGGCACCGCCGCCGGCGCGCTCGTCGCCCGCGGCGCCCGAGAGCTGCCCGGCCTGCTCCGGCGCCCTCGTGCAGCCCGTGGCGTGGGCCGAGAGCAGCCCGGGCCGGTGGCTCGTCGAGCTGCGCTGCCCCGACTGCGCCCACGAGGACCACGTCGTCCTCGACCAGGACGGGGTCGACCACTTCGACGACGTCCTCGATCGCGGCACGCAGGCCCTCGCCTCCGACCTCGACCGCCTCGAGCGCGCCAACCGCGAGGACGAGGTCCGGCGGTTCGCCGCGCTGCTGCGCGACGACCTCCTGCGCCCGCAGGACTTCGCCTAGCCGCTCCCCTCAGCTGTAGCGGTCGACCACGCCGGCGGCGATGAGCTCGAGGGCTCCGCGCTGCCCGGCCGGCAGGTCGGCCGGGAGCCCGTCCACCGCCGCCGAG
>CAXUES010000056.1:7119-12061 GCA_964250185.1 uncultured Solirubrobacteraceae bacterium
CCATCGCGAGCGCCTCGGCGCGGGCGGCGTCCAGCGCCCCCGTCCGGGCGATCGTGTCGCAGACGGCCTCGGCCTGGTCGGGCGTGCGGATGGACCGCGGGAGGATCATCGCCAGGCCGCGGTCGCGCTCGCGACCCAGGATGAAGGGGAGCGTCACGGTCCCGTCGAGGAGGTCGGTGCCGCGGTGCTTGCCCGTGCGCTCCGCCGGGCCGGAGACGTCCAGGACGTCGTCGAGCAGCTGGAAGGCCAGGCCGATCCGGGTGCCGAAGGCGCCGAGGGCGTCGGCCGACGCCGCCGCGCCGTCCGTGGCCAGGACGCCGAGCCGGCAGGCGGCCTCGAAGAGCCGCGCGGTCTTGAGCTCGCAGCGGTGCAGATAGCGCTCGCGGGAGATGGCCACGTCCCAGGCGTCGGCGCGCTGGGCGAGCTCCCCTGCGGCCAGCGCGCTCCCGGCGACCGACAGCGCGGCGACCTGCGGGGCGCTGTCGTTGGCGGCGAGCTCGGCGAAGGCGGCGGCGAAGAGCGCGTCGCCCGTGGCGGTCGCGTCGCCGCGGCCGCCCGTGGCCCAGACGGTCGGCTCGCCGCGGCGCAGCGAGGCGCTGTCGAGCACGTCGTCGTGGACGAGCGTGGCGGCGTGCAGGAGCTCCACGGCCGCCGCGCAGCGCACGAGCGCCTCCTCCTGGGCCGCCGTGGGCACGGGCGAGGCGGCGACGAGCACGAGCAGCGGCCGCAGCCGCTTGCCGCCCGCGGCCATCGTCGCCGCGCCGTGGACGCCGACGGGCCCGGCGTGGGCGGCGCTGCGCCGGGCCAGCAGCCCCTCGACGCGTTCGAGCAGGGGCGCGACGTGGGTGCCGGCAGCCCCGCCGATCGCGGCGGCCTGCGCGGCGGCGGCCCCGCCGGGCACGGCTAGCGCTCCGGGACGCGGCCGACGTGCAGCGCGATGATCCCGCCCGCGGTGAGCAGGTAGCGCACGTCACGCAGGCCGGCGGCGTGCAACCGCCCCGCGAGCTCGTGCGGGCCGGGGAAGCGCCGCACCGAGGCCGGCAGGTAGGCGTAGGCGTCGTCGAAGCGCCCCATCAGCGGGACGAGCCGGTCGAACCAGAGGTCGAAGAACGTCGACAGCGGCGGCTTGGTCGGCGTGGTGATCTCCAGCACGACGACGTGGCCGCCGGGGCGCACGACGCGCCGCATCTCGCCCAGCCCCCGGTCGAGGTCGGCGAAGTTGCGCGCGCCGAACCCCACCGTGGCCGCGGCGAACTCGCCGTCGGCGTAGGGCAGGTCCTGGGCGTCGCCCCAGGCCCACTCCACGGGCGCGCCGCCCGGGGCAGCGGTCGTGCTCGGCAGCTTGCGCCGGGCGACATCGAGCATCCGCTCGGAGAAGTCCGAGCCGACGACCGAGCCGGAGGGCCCGACGCGGCGGGCGAGCTCGAGCGCGAGGTCGCCCGTGCCCGTGGCCACATCGAGGACGTGGTCGCCGGGCGCGACCTCGGCGAGGTCCACCGCGCGGGTGCGCCAGCGGTGGTGCAGCCCGGCCGTCATGACGGAGTTCATGACGTCGTAGGCCCCGGCGATGCGGTCGAACATCGCCCGGACCTCCGGGGCGGGCAGGGTCCCGGGCGTCCCGGGACCGCTGCCGTCAGCGGGGGCGGCGCCGGCTGGCGCCGGCGCCGGGGTCACTCCTCGCCCTTGAGCTGGGCGAGGAACATGACCATGGCGTTGAACTTCTCCGGGCTGTCCTTCTGCAGCGAGGCGAACGACGGCATCGGGGCCGTGGGGTTCACCAGGGTGCGGGCGATCGCCTGCTCCGGCAGCCGGTTGGCGATCTGGGTGAGGGGCGGCCCGGGGCCGTCGTTGCCGTTCTCACCGATCTTGTGGCAGGCCAGGCAGCCGGACTGCGCGACCACCTGCTTGCCCGCCGTGTACTGCTGCTCCATCTGGGGTCCCTCCGCCACGACGGCGGCTGGGGTGGGCATGTCGATCTGCGACGGCGGGCCGTTCTCCGCACCCAGGTAGGTGAGGTAGCCCATCGCGCAGATGACGAAGATGCCGGTGATCGTGGCGATCGGGCGACGCTCGGGGCGGCGCTCCGGCCCGCGGTCGTAAAACGGCAGCAGGAACAGCATGATCATGCAGATCGTCGGGATGCCGATCGTGGCCAGCTGCACGAGCTCCGGCGGCTTGATGACGCGCAGGAGCTCGAAGAGGAAGAAGTAGTACCACTCCGGCCGGGGCGCGTAGGTCGTCGTCGTGGGGTCCGCCTTGGGGCCGAGCTCGGCGCCGAGGAGGATCGACATGACGATGATCACGGCGATGACGACGACCCCCATGAGGGAGTCCTTCGCGATCGCGTAGGGGTAGAAGGGCTTGCCCTCGGACTTGAGGGCGGCGTACTCCTGGAGGTACTCCTCCTTCTGCTGGCGGTTCACGTGGAGAGCTCCTGGGTCTTGTCGACCGGACGCGGGCGGACCCACGGCGGCGCCGTCGTGCCGAGCTTGGCGACGAGGTACAGGTGGAAGCCCATGAGCGCGCCGATGATCCCCGGCAGCAGCAGCATGTGCAGGGCGTAGAAGCGCGACAGCGTCGTCGCTCCGAACTCCGCCCCTCCCCGCAGGAACTCCGCGAGGTAGGGCCCGACGAAGGGCCCGGTGGCGGTGATGTTGTTGGCCACGACGGTCGCCCAGAACGAGCGCTGGTCGAAGGGCAGCAGGTAGCCCGTGAGCGCCATGACCATCGTGAGGATGAGCAGGGCGACGCCGATGACCCAGTTCAGCTCGCGCGGGTACTTGTACGCGCCGAAGAAGAACACCCTGGCCATGTGCAGGAAGATGAGGATCACCATCACCGACGAGCCCCACTTGTGCATGCCGTGCACGAACTCGCCGAGGAAGACCTCGTCGTTGACATAGCGCATGGACTCGTACGCGCCGCCCGAGGCGTCCGGGCGGTAGTACATCGCCAGGAAGACGCCGGTCACGGCCTGCGAGAGGAACGCGATCATCGTCGCGGAGCCGAGCGTGTAGAACCAGTTGGTGCCCTTGGGCACCTTGCGGAACATCGCCCAGCGGGCGCCGCCGGTGATCGAGGTGCGCTCGTCGACCCAGTCGACCGTCGAGATGCCGGCCTCCTTGGCCTGCTCGATGCGGTTGGGCTTGGGCCGGCGCGGGGCGTCGTCGTCGCGCGTCGGGGTGGAGCGACGCCCGGGGAGGGGCGGCGCCGGGAGCTTGAGCTTGGGCATGGAGGCCTAGGTCCCCTCGATCTTGCGCATGGACGGGCGTGACGGATAGACGTACTGGCCGATGCCGTCCAGCGGCTCGGCGGGGTCGCGCGGCGAGAAGCGCTTGAGCTCCCGGTTGACCGAGAAGCGCGGGCCGACCTCGACCCGGTTGGCGCGGATGCGCGTGTAGAAGCGGTCCAGCGGACGGACGGGCGGGCCGCCGTCGACATCGCCGTTGAAGGCGTAGACCCCGCCGTGGCAGGGGCAGATGAAGCGCTGGGCGGCCGCGACGTAGCGGATGGGGCAGCCGAGGTGCATGCAGCGCGAGGACATCGCGACGACGCGGTTGTACTGGTCCTCCGGCTCCGTGTCGATGTCCGCGTTGCGCAGCCGCACGTAGGCGGTGCTCTTGCCGGCCTCGCCGATGCCGTCGGCGATCGTGATGGTCTTCGGCGTGTACTGCGAGTCGTTGAACTCGTCCAGCGCACCGACGTCCTGCCACGGCTGCTCGTGCTTCTCGAAGATGGGGCCGACCGCGAAGCCGACCGCCGGGAGCACGAAGCCCGCGGTGAAGAGCGCGCCCGCGCCCTGCGCGGTCACGTTCATGAAGCGGCGGCGGTTGACCGTCTCGCCGTCGAAGGCGCCCGGGATCATCCGGTCGCTGGTGTACTTGGACTTCTTCTGGTGACGATCAGGCACGGTGCTGGTGGGGCTCCTGTGGGCGCGTGCCCCGGACGGGGCGCTGCGCGGTAGGTACGAGTCCGCTCGTGAAGGAGCGGGAGCTTACCGGGGGCGAAGCTTAGGCGAGGTGAGGCGCGGGGTCGCCGTTCCCGGTGCCCTGCGGCGCCACGTTGGCGCTGACGTGGCGCGCGGCGGCTCGCAGCAGCGCGGCGGAGGACGCCTCCCCGGCGCGCGCGGCGGCGCGCGCGGCGGCGAGCCGGGTTCCGTCGCCCCAGCCCACCGCGACCGCGCCGGCGGTCCAGACGGCCTCGGCGCGGTCCTCGTCGCCCTGCGCGCGGGCCTGGGCGCCCAGCGCGATGAGCTCGGCCAGCGCCGCGACCGAGGCGACGTCGCCCGCGGCGGCCAGGCGCTCGAGGCCGAGGGCGTAGAGGCGGTCCCCGGCGAGCAGGCCGAGGTCGGGATCGGCCCGCGTGACCACCCGCGGGGCGTCGTAGTGCAGGAGGTAGCCCTCGCGGACGGCCTCCACGACCAGCGCGACCTCGTCCTCGCGCCCGGCGGCCCGGGGGCCCGAGGCGGCCAGGGCGCCGTGGGTGGGCGGCGCGCCGGCCGGGGCGCCGTCGGGTGCGAGCGCCCCCGCGATGAGCCCGCCCTCGGCCCGCAGGGCGCCCGCGAGGGCGTCGAGGACGTCCTGGGCCACGGCTAGATCTCGGCGAACGCCGCCGCGGCGGCGTCCAGCGTGCGCTCGAGGTGCTCCGGGGTGTGCGCGAGGCTCGGGAACCACGCCTCGAACTGCGACGGCGGCGGGTAGACGCCGCGGGCGAGCAGCGCCCGGCACCACGCCCCGTAGGCGTCGGTGTCGCAGCGCTTGGCGTCCTCGTAGTCGCCCACGGGGCCGTGCTCGGTGAAGAAGACGGTGAGCAGGCCGGGGACCCAGGGCACCTCGACCGGGCGGCCCGCCGCCGCGGCCACGTCGCGCAGCCCGGTGGCCAGCGCCTCGGTGGTGGCCGAGAGCTTCGCGTAGGCGGCGTCGTCGAGCAGCCCGAGCACCGT
>CAXUES010000057.1:0-12046 GCA_964250185.1 uncultured Solirubrobacteraceae bacterium
GGAACGGACCGCGACGCCGCTGGTGGAGACCAAGGCCGAGCCGGCCGACGCGCCCATCGTCTGACCCTCCGGCGCTAGCACATCGGCGCCAGGTCATCGAACGAACGTCCATTTCGGGCGTTCGAGGGTGCTGATGGCTCATGGCCTCCTCTGCGGTGCCGAAGAAGTGGGTGTCATCAGCCAGCCGAGGTGACAAGGCAAACCACCCGTGAGGGTGGGACGCAAAGCCACGGACCTGCCGCGCGACCGCGTCAGGCAGCCGGGCTGCCGCCCGGGACACGGAACCCGTGGGGCAGGAGTGCCAGGGCTGGCGCAACCCATCGGTTCCATCGAGATCCCAGGAGGATCAACCCATGCTGCGCAAGCTCAGCGACCTGCTCACCAAGACCCGCAAGGACGAGAAGGGCTTCACGCTCATCGAGCTCCTCGTCGTCATCCTGATCATCGGCATCCTCGCCGCGATCGCCCTCCCGTCCTTCCTCGGCCAGGCATCCAAGGGCGCCGACGCCACGGCGAAGGCCAACCTGCGCTCGGCCGTCACCAAGGTCGAGGCGTGCGCCGCGAGCACCGACGACTACACGAAGTGCATCGGCACGGCCGCCACCGGAACCGACGCCGTGACGCTGCCCGGCGGCGACTACCCCGTCAGCGTGAGCACGTCGCCCGCGGTGTCCGCCACGGGTTACGGCCTGCAGGTCACCAAGACCGGCAAGATGACCAAGACCTGGTCGGTCACCGCCTCCGGCGGCAACATCGGGACGATCACCGGCACCTGATAGCCCCGCACCACGTGACTTCGACGGCGGCCCCCCGGGGCCGCCGTTCGTCGTCCTGGCGGCCTCGCGCCTACCTGTCCAGCGCCCTTGAGCCCGATCACGCCGGTGCCGATGAAGTCAGCAGTGGCTCGCTCGCTCCACAGGTCCCTGGCCGCGCAGGACGGCTTCACCCTCGCCGAGGCGCTCGTCTCGGCCTTCCTCGTCCTGGTGGTCGCGCTGGCCACCTTCACCACCCTGGACTCCACCGGCAAGGCCTCCGCCGACGCCCAGGAGCGCTCGGTGGGCGCGTCGCTGCTCAGCTCCGAGCTGCAGCGCGTGCGGAGCCTGAGCGCCACCAAGGCGCTCGCCAACTACAGCGAGACCCGCACGCAGACCGCGGTGGTCGGCACCTCGACGCCGCGGACGTTCACCATCACCTCCGACGCCGTGCCGGTCCGCGACGCCTCGGGTCCCGTGTCGTGCACGACGGACACCACCAGCCCGGAGTACCTGCGCACGCGGTCCACCGTCTCGTGGGACGGAGGACGGGTGAGCTCGTCGAGCCTCCTCACGCCCTCGCCCGGAGCCGTGGGCTACGACGTCGGCACGCTGAGCGTCCACGTCACCAACCGCGACGGGGCGGACGTCAAGGACCTCACGGTCACGGCGGCGGGCCGGACGCTGCGCACGAACGAGCTCGGCTGCGCGGTGTTCAGCTACGTGCCCGCCGGGGCGGTCGCGGTGAGCGCCTTCCAGTCGGGCTGGATCGCGCCCAACACCTCGAGCCCGGTGACGGCCAACGTCTCGGTGACCGCCCGTCAGGTCACCAAGCAGGAGCTGCGCTACGACGAGGACGGCGCCCTGACGACGACCTTCCAGACCGCCTCGCGCCTGAACGGGACGACCGTCACGAGCAACCCGCCGCAGGCCCAGTCGATCGTGCTGACCAACGTCGACTCCGACTTCGCCTCCCCGCGCGAGCTCGACGTCACCGCGACGAGCCCGCCGGCGGTCGCGACGTCGCTGTTCCCGTTCAAGGACAGCTACGCCGTCTGGGCGGGCGACTGCGCCCAGCAGAACCCCGGGCTGTACGCCCCCGCCGCCGGCCAGCCCAAGAACGCGGTCGTCTCCTTCGGGTTCCCGGACCCCCGGCCCATCGGCTCGGCCACCGCCGCGGTGCGCATGCCGACCATGGCCTTCCGGGTGCAGGTCGGTGGCGTCGACCAGACCACGCCGCTGACCGTGCGCGTCAAGCCGACGGCGGCCGGCGTGGCCGCCGGCTGCAACGACGTCTACGTCTCGACGGGCGCGCCGACGACGGTCGGGGGCGCCTCCTACTACGCCGTGCCGGCGCCGTTCGGGGACTTCACCGTCTGCGCGTTCACGAGCACGCGCAAGTGGGCGGACACCGCCGACTCCAACTACGACCCGGCCGGGGACACGACCGCCACGGCGAAGGCGCTGAACAGCTCGACGACGGGGTCGGGCATCACGACATGCTGAGCCGGCTGCGCCAGGAGCACGGCCAGTCCCTGATCGAGCTGCTGGTGACGATCCTCGTGGGCGGCATCGTCCTGGCCGGGATCGTCGAGGTCACCACCTCGTCCCTGCAGGCCTTCAAGGGCGTCAACGACCGCGTCGAGTCCACGGAGCGGGCGCGCGTGGCCGTGGACCGGCTGCTGACGACGCTGAACTCGCAGGTCTGCCTCGACGCCCTGACCGCCCCGATCGTCGTGGGCTCCACGAAGGCCGACCTCACCTTCTACGCCGACCTCGCACCGAAGTCCGACACCACGCTGACGAGCCAGCGGATCGTGCGGATGACCTACGACGCGGCGGCCAACACGATCACCGAGCGGCGCTGGACCGGGTCGACCATGTCCGGTGCGGCGGCCAAGACGATCGTCACCACCGGCGTCACCGCGCCCGCGGGCGGGCCCTTCAGCTTCTACGAGTACACCCCGGCCTCCAGCGTCGGGGGCCCCTCGCCGACGCAGCTCATCACGCCCGCGTCCCCAGGCGGGCTGACCGCCGACGACGTCGCCGACATCGTCCGCGTCCGCGTCGACCTCGTGCAGACGACCCGCCGCACCAACACGACGGACGGGCGCTCGTCCACGGTGGGCGGCGACGCCTACGTCGGCAGCCTCGACCCCTTCAACCCGGAAGCGGGAGCCCGATGCAGCGCATGACCCTCAGGCGACGACTGCAGGACGAGAGCGGGTTCGTGCTGCCCATGGCCCTCACGATGATCGTCCTGCTGGCGACCATCACGGCCGGCATCTTCCTGGCCACGAGCAACGACCTCCCGATCGCCAAGGCCGACCAGAGCCGGCGTGGCGCGCTGGACGCCGCCCAGGCCGGCGCCGCGTGGTACGCGGCGAAGCTCGCGGCGGACCCCGACTACTGGATCAAGTGCGCCAGCGTGGCCGATCCGGACGGCGGCCCCCGGCCGCCTGTCCGCGCGGCGCCCTGGAACGGGGTGGGCGTCGACCCGCGCTACTTCCGGGCCATCCCGGGCAGCACCTCGAGCTACACGATCGAGCTCCTGCCGGCCAACGGGGCCGCGGGGTGCGAGCTCGCGACGGCGAGCCGTCCCAACGCGCCCGCGGAGACCATGCTCAACGCCAACCGCCTGCGGATCCGCGCCACCGGCATGTCGGGCGGCAAGCGGCGCTCGCTCATCGTCACGTTCCGGCGGCCGAGCTTCCTGGACTACGTCTACTACACGAACTACGAGGTGCTCGACCCGCAGGCGCTCCCGGCCGGGGCGACCGGGGCGAACGCCAACTGCGCGAACTACTACAACGGCACGCCCAACCGCCAGGGCCTCGGCTGCCAGGAGATCCAGTGGGCCACGGGCGACCTCGTCTCGGGCCCGCTGCACACCAACGACCAGCTGAACATCAACGGGTCGCCCGTGTTCGGCGACCTGCCCACCGACCGCATCGAGGTCGGGGACCCCACCGCCTGCCGGGGCACGACCAACTGCGCCGATCCCAGCCGCTACTAGGGCGTGCTCCTCAAGGGCTACACGAAGATCGACCGCCCGCCGGACAACCAGTCCCTCCAGGCGCTCACCGACCCGGCCTACCGCTTCACGAGCAGCACCCAGTTCATCTTCGGCCCCACGAACTTCCGCTACCGCAACCGCTACAGCGTGAACTTCACCTGGAAGACCGTCAGCTACCCGGCCAACGGCCTCATCTGGGTGACCAACGACTCCTCGGGAGCCTGCCCGGCGAGCACGATCTACCAGAAGTACGACTTCTCGGACCAGTACTGCGGCAACGCCTACGTCAGCGGCACCTACGGGTCGAACATCACGGTGGCCGCGTCCAACGACATCGTCATCACCGACGACCTCAAGCGCGTCGACGGCAGCACGGCGATGGCCGGCCTGGTCGCCAACAACTACGTGCGGCTGTTCCACCCGGTGAACTTCAAGTCCGGCGCGACCACCTGCGACCAGACGGACGCCAACGCCACCGCGACGCCCAAGTACCAGGGCATCGACGTCATCGAGCGCGGCGCGCTGCCGTGGCAGAACCCGACCATCCAGGCCGGCATCCTCGCCGTCAAGCACTCGTGGATCGTCGACAACTACCCCTGCGGCGCGCAGCTGGGCAACCTCAACGTCGAGGGCGCCATCGCCCAGGAGTTCCGCGGGCCGGTCGCCCTCTCCGGCGCCACCGGGTACACCAAGAAGTACACCTACGACCGGCGCTTCGCCTACCGGCAGCCGCCGAACTTCCTCGACCCGGTCCGCGCCGCCTGGATCCAGGTGCGCCAGAACGAGCAGGTCCCGCCCACCTGACCGCAGCGGTCAAGTCGGTCCCGCCAGGGGCCGAGAGGGAGAGGAGATGCCCGCCGCGATCGTCCTCGCCGCCGTCCTCGGCCTCGCCGTGGGCTCCTTCCTCAACGTCGTCGCCTGGCGCCTGCCGCGCGGCGAGTCGCTCGCCCACCCGCCGTCGGCCTGCCCGGCGTGCGGGACGGCGATCCGCCCCCGCGACAACGTGCCCGTGGTGTCCTGGCTGCTGCTGCGGGGCCGCTGCCGCGCCTGCGCCGCGCCGATCTCGCCGCGCTACCCGCTCGTCGAGGCGACCACGGCCGTGCTCTGGGTGGCCGTCGTCATCGCGCGCTGGGACGACGCCGCGGAGATCGCGCTGGGGATCGCCCTCGTGACGCTGATGGTGCCGGTGGTCCTCATCGACCTCGACCACCGCCTCATCCCGAACAAGCTCACCGGCCCGTTCGCCGTGCTGGCGGTGGTGATCGGCCTGGTGCTCGACCTCGACGGCGTGCCGGAGCAGCTCATCGCGGGGGCCGCCGCCGGTGGCTTCTTCCTGCTCACCGCCCTCGCCTACCCGCGTGGCATGGGGATGGGCGACGTGAAGCTCGCGGGGGTCATGGGCCTGCTGCTGGGCCGCGCGGTTGCCCCGGCGATCTTCATCGGCCTCATCGGGGGCGTGGTCGTCGGCGCGGTGATCATCGCCCGCCTCGGCGCCGCCCAGGGCCGCAAGACCGCGGTGCCCTTCGGCCCGTTCCTCGCGGCCGGCGCGGTCATCGCGGTCTTCGTCGGCGACGCGCTCGTCGACGCGTACACGAGCACGTTCTGAGCGCCCCGTCGCTCAAGTTCCCCGCTGCCGCGCCGATGCACTCGTAGGCGCGCGCCCCGCGCGCCGACCACCTCCGCCCCGAGAGCCACGCACCAATGTCCAAGCGCCGCAAGTCGATCGTCGGGCTGCAGATCGAGTCCGACGCCATCCACGCCGCCAGCGTGGACGTCGACGGGACGCTGCAGGTCCGCGAGCACGTGGCCGCGGCGCTCGAGCCCGGCATCGTCCGCGAGGGCGAGGTCGTCGACCCGATCGGCCTCGCGTCCGTCCTGCGGACGCTCTTCGCCGACCACCCGTCGCTCGGCAAGGACGTGCGCATCGGGATCGCCAACCAGAAGATCATCGTCCGCCTGATCGAGCTGCCGCCGATCACCGACGAGAAGCAGCTCGCCGCCGCCGTCAGCTTCCAGGCCGCCGACGAGCTGCCGATGCCGCTGGACACCGCCGTCCTGGACTACCACTCGCTCGGGATCATCGAGACGCCCGGGGGCCCGCGCACGCAGGTCGTGCTGGTCGCCGCCCGCCGGGACATGGTCGAGGCCGTCCTCGCCGCCGTCGAGGGCGCCGGCCTGCGGACCGCCGGGATCGACCTGGCCTCCTTCGCCATGGTCCGCGCGCTCGCCCCGGCCGAGCCCAGCGAGACCGCGGTGCTCTACGTCTCGATCGGCGGCCTGACGAACCTCGCGATCGCCCAGGGGCAGGAGTGCCGCTTCACCCGCGTCGTCGGCTCGGGCGTCCCCGCCCTCGTCGACCAGCTCGCCGCCCGCAGCGCCATCAGCAACCAGATGGCCGAGGAGGTGCTCTGGGCGGTCGGCCTGACCGACGCGCCGGCGCTCGAGGGCGTCGACGAGGTCATCACCTCCTACGCGCGCTCCGTGCTGCAGGAGGGCGCCCGCCGGATGGCCTCCGACGTGCGCACCACCGTGGCCTTCCACGCCGCCGAGAGCGGCCTGCGCGTCGAGTCGTGCGTCCTGACCGGGTCGGCGCTGGACATCCCCGGCTTCGCCGAGGCCTTCGAGCGCGAGCTCGCCCTGCCCGTCCGGATCGGCCAGCTGCCGCGCAGCGACGGGGGAGGCACCTCCTCCGCCGCCGTCGCGGCAGGGCTCGCGGTCGAGGAGGCCGTCCGATGAAGGCCATCAACCTCGTCCCGGCCGACCGGCGACGCCGCGCGAGCGCGGCCGGGCACTCCGGCGGCGTCGCCTACGTCGTGCTCGGCGCCCTGGCCGTGCTCGTGGCCGTCGCCGTCGCCTGGGCGATGCTCGGGCGCAAGGCCGACACCGCCCGCGCGGAGGTGTCGGCGACCCGCACGACCCGCAGGTCGGCTTTGCCGCCTTCGCCGCCCTGCGCGACCGTCGCGTGCAGACCGTCGGCCAGCTCGCGGGCGCCCGGGTCGACTGGGACCACGCCCTGCGCGAGCTCGCGCGCGTGGCCCCCGCCGGCGTCTCCTTCACCGGGTTGACCGCCTCGACCTCGCCCGGCGCGAGCGCCGCGGGCTCGGCCGGCGACACGAGCGACCTGCGCTCGGCCATCGACGCACCGGCCCTCGAGCTGACGGGCTGCACCCGGACGCAGGACGACGTGGCCACGACCATCAGCGCGCTGCGGCGGGTCGACGGGGTCCAGCGCGTCTCGCTGGAGTCGTCGGTCGGTGGCGCCGCTGCCCCCTCGGCCGACTCCTCCGCGGACGCGGGCCAGGTCGGCTGCGGCGAGGACCCCGCCTTCGCGATGACCGTCTTCCTGGACGCCCCGTCCTCCACCCCGATCCCCGTGAGCACCCCGTGACCGCCAGAGATCGCCTCGTCGTCGTCGTGCTCCTCGCTGTCGCGGTCGTCGCCGCGTCGTGGCTCCTCCTGCTGTCCCCGCGCCGGCACGACGTCGCCTCGCTGCAGGACCAGGTGACCGTCGCGGACGCCCGCCTGGCCTCCGCGCAGGCCGGGCTGCGGGCGAGCTCCAACGCCCGCGCCGAGTACGCCTCCGACTACGCCACCGTCGTCCGCCTGGGCAAGGCGGTGCCGAGCGACGACGACCTCGACTCCCTCGTGGTCCAGCTGCAGGACGCCGCCAAGCGCTCCGGCGTGCGCTTCTCCGCGATCACCCGGACGGCGGGGGATCCCGCGGCCGCGCCCGCCGCCGCCGCGGCCGCCGCGCCCGCCACGACCACGGGCACGACGGCGACCACCGCCACGACGCCCGCCGCACCCGCGACCGCCGCAGCGCCCGCAGCCGCCGGCGCGACCGGCGCGCTCCCCCCGGGGGTGACCGTCGGCGCCGCCGGGCTCGGCGTGCTCCCGCTCGACGTGACCTTCAAGGGCCGCTACCTGCCGCTGCAGGAGCTCATGCGGCGCCTGGCCGACCTCACCCGGGTCACGCCGAACGGCGTCTCCGTGCGGGGCCGCCTGCTCACCGTCGACGGCTTCGAGCTCGCGCCGGCCGACAGCGGGCTCCCGCGCCTCATCGCGACGGTGCACATGACCGCCTACGTCCTGCCCGCCTCCGAGGGGCTGACGGGCGCCGAGGTGCCCGGCGCGATGACCGGCACGCCGCTGTCGGGCACGTCCACACCGTCCACCACCGCTCCCGTCACCGGTGAGCCCACCGTGACCGCGAGCATCCGATGACCTTCCTGCGCTCCATCCTCGCCGACCTCCGCGAGAAGCGCCTCTGGCCCGTCGCGCTGCTGCTCGTGGTCCTGCTCGTCGCCGCCCCGGTCCTGCTGTCCATGGGCGGGGACCCGGCCGAGCCCGCCGCGCAGGTCGCGGGCGTCCCCGCGGGGTCGGCGTCCGCCGCGGCCATCGCCGCCGAGGTCACGCTGGACACCTCCAAGCCCAAGCCGCAGCAGCGCCCGGGCGCCCTGCGCGATCCCTTCCGGCCGCGCAGGGCCAGCGCCACGAGGACGACGACGGGGACCTCGGCGCCCGCCGCCCCGGCGACGAGCTCGGCGTCGAGCGCCGAGGGCTCCTCCGGCTCCTCCTCGACGCCGTCGGCGTCGGCGTCGGCCGGTTCGGGGGCGGGGGCCTCCTCGGGCTCGACGCCCTCCGGGACCTCGAGCCCGGCGGCCACCACGCCCACGACGCCCACCACCACGACGCCGGCCACGACGACGACCGCGGCCAAGCCGCCGGTCCCGCCCGTCCCCGCCGCCCGTCAGACGCTCCAGGTCGACCTGCGCTTCAACGAGGTGGGGGGCACGGCCAAGCGCCTGCCCGCCGCGCGTCCCGACGCGCTGCGCCTCGCGCCGCTGCCCAGCGCCGCCGAGCCGACCGTCGTGTACCTCGGCATCCTCGAGGACCGCAAGACGGCCGCCTTCCTGCTCTCGGGCGCCGCGGCCGCCACCGGCGAGGGGCACTGCGTGCCGCGGCCCGGCGACTGCCAGGCCCTCGAGGTCCCCGTGGGCGGCACCGAGTACCTCGACATGGGCGACGCCGGCGCGCCGCGCCAGTTCGAGCTCGGCGTGGAGCGGACCCGGATCAAGAGCTGGTCGACGGCCAAGGCCGCCGCGCAGGTCCGTGACCGCCGCTCCCGCGCCGGCCTGCAGGTCATCCGCGACGCCATCGCCACCCACGAGCCCGGCCTCGCCTTCTACCGCGCGGACGCGCGCACGGGGCTGCTGAAGCGCCTGCACCCGGGCGCCACGAAGTGAGGCGGGCCGGAGCTCCCGCGTAGACTCGGCGGCATGCTGCGGCTCATCACCGCCGGCGAGTCCCACGGGCCCGGCCTCACCTGCATCGTCGAAGGCCTCCCGGCCAACCTCGTGCTCGACCGCGACACGATCAACCGGGACATGGCCAGGCGCCAGCTCGGCCACGGCCGCGGCGGGCGCATGAAGATCGAGACCGATCGCGCCGACGTCACCTCCGGTGTCCGCCACGGCCGCACGCTCGGCGGCCCGATCTCCATGACGGTCCCCAACCGCGACTACGCCAACTGGGAGGACCGCATGAACCCGTGGCCCGTGGAGGCGGAGATCCCGGAGGTCCACCTCCCGCGGCCGGGGCACGCCGACCTCGTCGGCACGCAGAAGTACGACTTCGACGACGTCCGCGACGTCCTGGAACGCGCGTCGGCCCGCGAGACCGCCGCCCGCGTCGCCGGCGGCGCGATCTGCCGCGCCTTCCTGGCCGAGCTCGGCGTCACCGTCGTCTCCCACGTCACCCGGATCGGCGACGTCGCCGCACCGCGGCGCGGCGAGCAGCTCACCCCCGCCGACTTCCTCGGCGTGGACGACGACCCCGTCCGCTGCCTCGACCCCGAGGCCTCGCGGGCGATGGTCCAGCACATCAACGTCCAGCGGAAGGCCAACGAGTCGATCGGCGGCGTCTTCGAGGTGCTCGCCTTCGGCCTCGTCCCCGGCCTGGGCTCCCACGTCTCCTGGGAGGACAAGCTGGACGGCAACCTCGCCCGGGCGATGCTCTCCATCCAGGCCATCAAGGGCGTGGAGTTCGGCGACGGCTTCGGCCTGGCCCAGACCCCTGGCTCGGGCGCCCACGACGAGCTCTTCGCCGAGGGCGACGCGATCGTCCGCCACACGAACCACGCCGGCGGCATCGAGGGCGGCATGAGCACGGGCGACCCGCTCGTGTGCCGCGTTGCGATGAAGCCGCTGCCGACGCTGACCAAGCCGCTGCAGTCGGTGGACATCGCCACGGGCGAGCCGGCCGAGGCGCTGCGCGAGCGCACCGACTCCTGCACGGTCCCGGCCGCCGGCGTCGTGGGCGAGGCGATGGCCGCCTACGTCCTGGCCGACGCGTACCGGTCGAAGTTCGGCGGCGACAGCATCGAGGACGTCCGCGCCGCGGTGGACGCCTACCGCGAGCGCCTCGGCCTCGCCGCGCCGCACCTCGCCTAGGGAGCCTCCGCGCCCGTGAGCCTCGTCTTCATCGGCTTCATGGGCGCGGGGAAGTCCTCCGCCGCCCGCGAGGCGGCCAAGGCGCTCGGGGTGCGCTGCATCGACACAGACCGCCTCGTCGCCCAGGAGCTCGGCACGAGCATCGAGGCGTTCTTCGACGCCTACGGCGAGGAGGCGTTCCGCGTGCGCGAGGAGGCCATCGTGCTGCGCACGCTCGACCAGGCCGGCGACGCCACCGTCGCGCTGGGCGGCGGGAGCGTGCTGTCCGAGCGCGTCCGCGGGGCGCTGAGCGCCCACACGACCGTCCTGTGCGAGGTCAGCGAGCGCACGGCGTGGCGGCGTGCCAACGGCAAGGGCCGCCCGCTGGCCCGCGATCGCGACGCCTTCGCCGCGCGCTACGCCGAGCGCCACGACCTCTACGAGGAGCTCGCCGACGCGTTCCTGCCCGAGGGCCCGCGCGAGGCGGGCCGCCGCGCCGCCCACCACCTCGCCGCGCTGCGCCACGCGCCGCGCGGCACCCGCCTGGTCTGGGCCCGGGGCGGCGCGAGCGAGCACCCCGTGCTCCTCGGCCGCGGCGTGCTGGGTCGCGCGCCCTGGCCGCTGCCCATGGGCCGGCGGTACTGCGTGACCGACGAGCACGTCGGCGCCGCGCACCTCGACCGCGTGGGGGAGCTCGCCGGGCTCATCGAGATGCCGCCGGGCGAGGAGGCCAAGACGCTGGCCACCTGCCAGGCGGTCTGGTCGGCGCTCGTCGCCCAGGGCGCCACCCGCGCCGACCACGTCGTGGCGCTGGGCGGCGGCGTCGTGGGGGACCTCGCCGGGTTCTGCGCGGCGACCTACCAGCGCGGGATGCCGGTGGTGCAGTGCCCGACGACGCTCGTGGCCCAGGTGGACTCCGCCTACGGCGGCAAGACCGGTGTCGACCTGCCCGACGCCAAGAACTACGTCGGCGCCTACCACCAGCCCTCCGCCGTGCTCGTCGACCACGAGGTGCTGGCCACGCTGCCGCCGGAGGAGTGGGCCGCGGGCTACGCCGAGGTGCTCAAGACCGCGATCATCGCCGGCGGGCCGCTCTGGGACTCGCTGCGCGCGGGGGAGCCCGTCGACGACGAGGTCATCCTGCGCTGCGCGCGCACCAAGCTCGCCGTGGTCGCCGCCGACGAGCGCGACGGCGGCCGCCGCCAGCTGCTCAACCTCGGCCACACCGTGGGCCACGCCATCGAGACGGAGACCGGCTTCGCGCGCCTGCGCCACGGCGAGGCCGTCGGCCTCGGGCTGCTCGCCGCCCTGCGCCTGTCCGGGCAGGACGCGCTGCGCG
The DNA here is from genome assembly GCA_964250185.1 of uncultured Solirubrobacteraceae bacterium. Lineage (GTDB taxonomy): Bacteria > Actinomycetota > Thermoleophilia > Solirubrobacterales > Solirubrobacteraceae > Paraconexibacter. Next base: position 11,539 of record CAXUES010000057.1, read on the forward strand.
AGGAGGTCGAGGCGCTGCTGCAGGCCGCCGGGCTGCCCGTCGTCATCGACGGCCTCGACCCCGCGGGCGTCGCGGCGGCGACCCACCGCGACAAGAAGCGCCTCACGGAGTCCACGCCGTTCGTCCTGGTCCACGCCCCTGGCGACGTCCGCTACGGCCAGAACGTCTCCGCGGGCGATCTCCTCGCCGCGGTCGGCGAGGTCGTCCGCCCGTAGTGCCCCCGTCCCGCGGGCACTGGCTCAAGGCGATCGGCTCCGGGCCCGCGCCGATCCCGGCGCGGTGGCTGGAGGAGGGCCGCCTCGAGGCGCTGCGGCTCACGGGCTTCCCGCGCCGCCCGCGGATGCTCCCGGGGGACCGGCTCGTCTACTACGCCTCGGGCTGGCGGCGGATCTTCGCCCTGGTCGAGGTCGCCGCCGAGCCGCAGCCGCGCGACCACCCGCGCTGGCCGTGGACCGTGGCGGTGGAGCCGCTGCTGGTCGTGCCCGACCTCGAGGACGCGCCGCCGGTC
>CAXUES010000058.1:0-7583 GCA_964250185.1 uncultured Solirubrobacteraceae bacterium
GTCAACCTGCACAAGCTCGCGGGCGCCGCGCTCGCCGGCCGCGAGGGCGACGTCCTCTGCGATCCCGGCGAGTTCCCGACCGACCGCTACGTGCTCGCCGCGACCGGCCGCGAGGTCGTCGCCTGCGCCCCGACGGCGGCGGCGGTCGCGGAGGCCGCGGCCGGGCGGCAGGTCGCGCTCGCCGTCTTCTCCGCCGTGGACTACCGCTCCGCCGCCCTGGCCGACCTGGCCGCGGTGACGGCCGCCGTGCACGCCGCGGGCGGCCTCGTGCTCTGGGACCTCTCCCACGCGGTGGGCTCGGTGGAGCTCGACCTCGAGGCCGCCGGCGCCGACCTCGCGGTGGGCTGCACGTACAAGTTCCTGGCCGGCGGCCCGGGCGCGCCGGCGTTCCTCTACGTCCGCGAGGAGCACCAGGAGGCGCTGACGAGCCCGATCCCCGGCTGGTTCGGCGCCGCCGACCAGTTCGCGATGGGACCGACCTACGCCCCGCAGGCCGGGGTGCGGCGCTTCCTGGCCGGGACGCCGTCGATCGTGGCCCTCGCGGCGGTGGAGCCCGGCGTGGAGCTGCTCGCCGAGGCGGGCATGGCCGCCGTCGCGGCGAAGGGGCGCTCGCTCACCGAACTGGCCGTCGTGCTGCACGACGCGTGGCTCGAGCCGCTGGGCTTCGCGCTCGGCAGCCCGCGCGACGCCGCCGCGCGCGGCGCCCATGTCGCGCTGCGCCACCCCGAGGCGTGGCCGATCTGCCGCGCGCTCATCGAGTCCGCGCACGTCGTGCCGGACTTCCGCGGCCCCGACGTCGTGCGCTTCGGCTTCCAGGCGCTGGCCACGACCCACGCCGAGGTGCACGACGCGTGCGAGCGCCTGCGCGATCTCGTCGCGTCGGGCGCCCACCGCGACGTCGAGGTGGGCGCGCGGCGGGTGACCTGAGCCGGGCGCATGATGAGATGCGTGCCGTGACGCGCGCGATCGAGGCACGCAACCGGGCGCTGCTGCGGGCGCGGGACACCATCGACCGCCGGTCGGCCTCCCCGTTGGACGTCCCCGCCCTGGCCCGCATCGCCTGCCTCTCGGAGGCCCACTTCATCCGCGCCTTCAAGGCGACGTTCGGCGAGCCCCCGCACCGCTACCTCCAGCGCCGGCGGATCGAGCGGGCGATGCTGCTGCTGCGCACGACGCAGCGCAGCGTGTCCGAGGTCTGCTTGGACGTCGGCTTCCTGAGCCTCGGGACGTTCAGCCGGACCTTCAGCGCGATCGTCGGCTGCTCCCCCACCGCCTACCGGGCGCGGGCGGCCCCGCACCCCGGCGTGCCGGCGTGCTTCGCCCGGGCGTGGACGCGACCGAGCAGTTCCGGAGAAGCGCTCCCGGCGACCCGCACGTAGCGTTGCGGCCCATGCTCTCAGCGCTCACCATCAGCTCCCTCTTCGTCACCGACCAGGACGAGGCCCTCGACTTCTACGTCGGCACGCTCGGCCTCGAGGTCCGCGCGGACGTCGATCTCGGCTTCATGCGGTGGTTGACCGTCGGCGTGCCCGGTGACCCCCGCGAGGTGCTCCTGGAGCGCCCGGACGGGCCCGCGCACGACGCGGCGACCGCGGGGCAGATCCGCGAGCTGCTGGCCAAGGGCGGCACGGGCGGCAACCTCTTCTTCCAGGACGAGGACGTGGAGGCCACCCACGCGGCCTGGGTCGCCGCGGGCGTCGAGATCACCGACGAGCCCACCGACCGTGGCTACGGCCGGGACTTCGGCGCGCGCGACCCCTTCGGCAACGCCATCCGGGTCAACCAGCCGGTGGCCTAGCGGCGGGGACCGCCCGTCCGGTCAGGCCACCTCGGCGGCGCGGGCGTCGGGCGCCGCCGTCTCGACCTCGCGGTCGGCCCGCCACGTCGCCCAGCGCATGGCCCCGTAGACCATGCCGACCGGCGCCACGAACAGCAGCGACTCCCACCAGTGACCTGCGCAAGCGATGAGCATGGGCGGATCATCCGCCCGGTCGGTGAGGTGGGCGTGAGGCGGGCTAGCGCCCGGGGACCGGGTCGTCCGGCCAGCGGCCGTGCTCGTCGAAGAAGGTGCGGGCGGCCTCCTCCTCGTCGCGCGCTGGGTCGCCCTTGAAGGCGATGTAGACCATCCACAGGATGCAGGCGATCGTGGCGGCGAACGCGAAGTAGCTGACGAAGTCCACGGCGCGTCCCAGGCTAGCCCGGCGTCGGGCCGCCGGAGCCGGTGACGGGCACGTCGTGGACCTCGGCCGCGGCGCTAGACGGCGGCGGGTCCTGCAGGCGCTCCAGCCACCAGTCGACGAGCGAGCGCAGGAGCACGAGCAGCTCGCGGACGAGCTCGCGGACCTGGTCGACGAGCTCGTCGGGCACGAGCTCGCGCACGGCCTGCACGAGCGCGACGAGGGCGGCGAGCTCCTCGTTGCGCCGGGCGTGGTCCTCCGGGGAGGCCCAGCCCGCGGGCGGCGTGCCCGGAGCGGCCGGCGCCCCACGCGCGGCCGCGGCCTCGGCGGCCAGGCGCTCCGCCGCGCGCTGCGTGGCCTCCAGGCGCGCGCGCAGCTCGGCGAGGACGCCGGGATCGAGGGGCTCAGGCACCCGCGGGCTCCCGCAGGCCGACGTGGAGGGCGCCGTCGCGCAGCTCGGCCGAGGTGGGCGCCCAGTCGGCGACGGCGTCGGGGAGCACGATGGTCCGGGCGTCGCCGCGGACGCCGACGAGCAGCCGCGCGCCGACCTTGCGCACGGTGACCTCCTCCGGGGCGGCGAAGGGGAGCACGAGGCGCAGCTCGGCGTCGGGGGAGCCCAGCACGAGCCCGCCGGGGGCCGGCGCGCGCAGGAGGATGGACGGGTCCCGGCCCGCGAAGAGGCCCGCGCCGATCGCGCGCGGGTCGTCGCCGGCGGGGACGGCGAGGACCGGGGTGACGCCGAACGCCGTGCGGGCCGCCTCCGCGTCGGCGCCCGGGGCGCACAGGACGGCGTCCACGGCCACCTCGCGCAGCGCGAGCGACGTCGCCGCGCGCTCCGCGGCCGCCAGCCCGGCGCGACCCGGCGCCACGACGAGGCGCGCAGAGCAGCGCTCGGGATCGGCCAGGACGTCAGCGGCGGCGAGCAGGCGCCGGGCGACCCCGGCCGCCTCGGCCACCGCGCCGTCGCCGGGGAGGGGCAGGTCCAGCGCCCGCGCGGCGCCCGCGCCCACGCCGCCCCCGCCGCGCGCGCGGCGGGGCAGGACGCGCTCCAGCGCCCAGCGGGCGAGGTCGGCGGCGGCGAGCAGCTCGCGCAGCGCGCCCGTCGGGCCGACGTCGGCGACCACGACGTCCCAGGCGTCCTCGTCGGCGTGGCGCGCGAGCGCGAGCAGCGCCGCGACGGCGCCCGCGCCGGGCGGCGGCGGGAGCTCCAGCGCGCCCGCGGCGCCCGACCCGCGGCCCGCGCCGAGCAGGGCGTCCAGCCAGCCGCGCAGCGACGGCCCGGCCGCCTCCAGCAGCCCGGCGGGGCGCACAGCGACGGCGCTCGGCGCGTCCGTGGCGCCCAGCGGCGCGGGGGTCGCGCCGACGCGGGTCCCCAGGACGTCGTCGAGGCCGTCGGCGCCCTGGCCCACCGCGAGCAGCAACGTGCGCCGGCCCCGCGCCGCGCAGGCCCACGCGGTCGCCGCGGCGGCCGTCGTGGTGCCCGCGCCGCCCTTGCCGGTGTGGAGGATGAGCCGCGAAGCCATGCCCGGGGGAACCTACCCGTGCCCCGCCCGCCCACTGCTAGCTTCGATCGCCTTGCCGTCCCGCGCCGTCGTCCTGGCCCTCCTGCTCGCCCTGGCGGCCCTCGCGGGCTGTGGCTCCGGCGGATCCGACGTGGCCGACCAGTCCGCGTCGCAGGTGCTGCGCTCGACCTTCGGACCCGACCGGCAGATCTCCTCGGGCCGCATGGACGCGCAGCTGCGCGTCACCGGCCTGCAGGCCTCCCAGCAGCCGATCACGCTCGGTGTCACCGGCCCCTTCGCGGGCTCGGGGAGCGGCTCCGAGCCGCGCTTCGACCTCGACCTGAGCCTCGCCGCCCGCGGCGTCGGCCTCAACGGCGGGGTCATCTCCACCGGCAAGGCCGGGTTCGTGACGCTGGGGCAGCAGGCCTACGCGCTGGACGCCGCGACCTACGCCTCCTTCCGCAAGGCCTACGCCGACGAGGGCACCTCCAAGCAGTCCACGACGACGCTGGGCAAGCTCGGCGTCGACCCGCTGCGCTGGCTGCGCGACCCGCGCCGGGTGGGGGAGGAGCAGGTCGCCGGCGTCAAGGCGGTCCACGTGACCTCCTCGGTGGACGTCGCCGCGCTGCTCGCCGACGTCGTCAAGCTCCTGGACCGGGCGAACGCCGCGGGCGTCGACCGGGCCGCCGGCCAGGCCGTCCAGCTCACCGCCGCCCAGCGCGAGGCCGTCCAGCGCTCCGTGCGCTCCAGCTCGCTCGACGTGTGGACCGGGGAGGACGACGGCCTCCTGCGCCGCGTCGCGGTGAAGGTCGACTACGACGTGCCCGCGGCGCAGCGCGAGTCCTCGGGCGGCCTGACCCAGGGGACGATCGACCTCGGCCTGACGCTCGCCGACCTCAACGCGAAGCAGACGATCAGGACGCCGAGCGGCGCCCGGCCGCTGTCGGAGCTCTCCAGCGCGATCTCGCAGCTGTCGGGCGCCACGGGCTGAGGCGGGGCTGCCACCCTGCCCGGCATGACCGTGGAGCTCGGGCACGTCGCGATCGGGACCTGGTCGGGGGGCCGCTACCTGCACTACGGCGTCGAGCTGGGTGACGAGGAGCTGCGCGCGCTGCTGCGCCCGGGCGCCGACATCGACACCGCCATCACGGCCGACGCCTACGGCGCGGGCGCGGCCGACGCCCTGCTCGGCGAGGCGCTCGCCGGGCTCGAGCGCGCCTCCTACCGCGTCGTCGGCGCCGTCGGGCACGACGTCGAGGCGCCGCGCGAGGGGCCGAAGGGCTACCCGCGCTTCACCGACGCGCGCCTGCGCGGGCCCGGCTCCTACGCGGGCTACCTGCGTGGCGCGACGGAGCGGTCGCTGGAGCGCCTGGGGATCGACGAGCTCGACGTGCTCCTGCTGCACAACCCCGACCGCACGGGCTACGAGAGCGAGGAGGTGTGGGACGGGATGGTCGCGCTGCGCGACGCGGGCCTGGCGAAGGCGATCGGCATCGCCCCGGGCCCGGCCAACGGCTTCACGCTGGACGTGCTGCGGTTCCTGGAGCGCTTCGGCGACCGCATCGACTGGGCGATGCTCATCCTCAACCCGTTCGAGCCCTGGCCTGGGGAGCTCGCCCTGGACGCCTGCGCCGCCCACGACGTCGACGTCATCGCCCGGGTGGTCGACTACGGCGGGCTCTTCTTCGACGACGTCCGCCCGGGCCACGAGTTCGCCGCGAAGGACCACCGCCTGTTCCGCCCGGCGGGCTGGGTCGAGGCCGCGCAGCCCCGGCTGGACGCCGTGCGCCCGATCGCCGCCGCCCACGGGCTGAGCCTCATCCAGCTCGCGGCGCAGTGGGACCTCGCCCACCCCGCGGTGCGCTGCGTCGCCCCGACGCTCATCCAGGAGCCCGGCGCCGACGCCGTCCCGGTCATGGCCAAGCGCGCGGACCTCGCCGCGACGCCGCGCGACGTCGTCCTGACCGACGACGAGGTGGCGCAGATCCGGGCGATCGGCGACAACGCCGGGTCGATGCTGCTCAAGGGCGCGACGCCCGACCACGACGGCGAGACGCTGCCCGACCGCTGGGCGCTCGACGAGGAGCTCGAGGCGGCCGGCCGGCGCTGGGGCGTCGACGCCCGCGCCGATCTGCGGCGGGCGACCTCGCCCGCGGCTGGGAGCTAGTCCAGCTCCTCGTCGGGCTCGAGCTCGGGCCCGAGGTCGTCCTCGTCGTCCAGGTCGGCCGGCACGGCGCCCGTGGCGCCCGAGCCGTGGCGGGTCTCGAAGCGCTGGATGAGGTCGTCGCGCGAGGTCTCGTCGACCGGCGCCTCGTCGGCGATCATCACCCAGTCGCGGTCGTCGTCCTCGTCGGGCGAGTCCTCGAAGAGGTCCGCGTCGACCACCGCGGCGTCGTCGACGACCACGAGCATCTCCGTCTCGGGGTTGTAGTAGGTCCCGGGGCGCAGGAGGACCTCGTCGAGCTCGAAGCGGCGTGGAGCGGCCATGTGCTCCCACCGTGACACATGGGACCGCCCGCGTGCGGTCAGAGCGCGTCGAGCTGGCGCTGGACCTCCGCGTCCTCGTCGAGCGGCGCTTCACCCCGGCGCGCCCGCCGCGCGTTGCGCGCGCGCACGAGGCTGCGCACCTCCGCCTCCAGGCCGGGATCGGCCGAGGGGCGCAGCAGCGCGGCGACCTCCGCCTCCACGTCCAGGGGCGCCTCGCCGCGGCGCACGCGGCGGGCGTTGCGCGCGCCGACCATCTGGCGCACCTCCTCCTCGGCCACCGCGGCCGACGCCCGCCCACCCGGCTCGGGCCCCCGGTCGGAGCCGTCGCGCAGCGCCATGCCGCCCCGGCCGAGGCGGTCGAGCGCCTCGCGGCGGCCGACGAACGAGCCCGCGGCGCAGATCGCGCCCACCACGACGACCGCGAGCAGCACGTAGAGGAAGGCGCCCTCCATGGTCCGAGGGAGCATCGCGCATCCCGACCGGACCCGGACGCCGACGTTGCACGGTCGTTGCACGGGGAGGGACTTCCCCAAACGCCAACGCGCCCGGTCTGTAGCTTCGCCTCGATCACCCGCCCGCCGCCGAGCCTTCCCCCGGGGGCTCCTCAGGTTCCCCCGACCACGGCGCGCCAAGGAGGACGCCCCGTGTCGCCCGCAGAGCAGGCAGTCGACCCCATCGAGATCGGTGCCGCGTGGCAGCCGCCCACGATCGACGCCACCTCGCGCGTCCGCGTGCTGCTCGTCGACGGCGATCCCATCGCTCGGGGCGTGCTGCACGACGAGCTGCGCCGCCACGGCGAGCTGGTCCTGGTGGCCGAGGCGACCGACGGGGTGGAGGCCTGCGAGCTCGCCCTGCACTACCGCCCGCAGGTGGTCGTGCTCGACGCCGACGTGGGCCGGATCGGCGCGCTCGAGGTGACCCACCGCCTCGCCTGCGACGCCCCCGAGGTCCGCGTGCTCCTCCTGGCGCGCTACGTCAGCGACGACCTCGCGCTCGTCGCCCTGCGCGCCGGCGCCAGCGGCTTCCGCTCCAAGCAGCGCCTGGCCGAGGGCCTGCTCGACGACGTCCGCGCGGTGGCCCGCCACGAGGCGGTCATCACGACGGAGGTCGCGGGGGAGCTCCTGCGCCGCCTGCGCGGCCTGCCCCGGCTGGGCAGCGGGGTGCGGCCGGTGCGCAGCCGCCTGACCGCGCGCGAGTGGGAGGTGCTGGACCTGCTCGGGCGCGGGAGCACCACCGCCCAGGCGGCGCGGATCCTGGGCCTCTCGCCGGCCACCATCGACTCGCACCGCAAGAGCGTCATGCGCAAGCTCGGCGCGCGCAGCACGGCCGACGCGCTCGTGGCCGCGGACGGGCTGTGGGCCGCCGAGGCGGCGGTGTGAGCGGCGCACGGGTCCGCGCGGGACCGCAGGACGGCTCG
>CAXUES010000058.1:7593-11814 GCA_964250185.1 uncultured Solirubrobacteraceae bacterium
CGCCGCTCTCCGTGCTCGTGGTGGACCCCGATCCGCTGACGGTCCGCGCGGTCTGGGACGCCATCCGCACCGACGGGCGCCTGCGCTGCGTCGGGCAGGCGGTCGACGGCGCCGCCGGCACGGAGCTGGCCGCCGAGCTGCGGCCGGACCTCGTCGCCCTCGAGCCGCGCGCCGCGGGGGCCCGTGATGACCTGGGCCTCGTCGCGCGCCTGCGCGAGGCCGGAGGCGCCGACTGCCGCGTGGTCGTGTTCGCGGCCGACCCCGATCCCGGCCTGCAGGTCGGCGCGCTGCGCCAGGGCGCCGTCGGGGTGGTCGAGAAGGGCGACGGCATCCCCGCGCTGCTCGATGCGCTCGCCCGCGTGGGGGCGGGGGAGGTCGTGATCTCCGGCGCGGTGGCCATGCGCGTCATCGAGCTGCTGCGCCAGACGCCCGAGGGCGCCGCGGGGCTGCGGCCGGTCCGCTCCGCGCTCACCAACCGCGAGTGGGAGGTCCTCGACCTGCTCTCGACCGGGCGCACCACGCGCGAGGTCGCCGAGGCGCTCGTGCTCACCGAGGACACGATCTACAGCCACGTCAAGAGCCTCATGCGCAAGCTCGACGTGCACACCCGCTCGGCGGCGATCGACGCCGCCGAGCGCCTGCGGGCGCGCCCCCCCGACTAGCGCGCGGGGCCGCCTCGCCACGGGCAGGGACCTCACCGGTGGGTCGGTTCGGCGGTCCTCATCTTCCGGCGTGGTGTCCCCCGGTGCTGGGGGCGGAGATCCCTGCCAGCCCCTCTCCCCGGCTCCTTAGCTTGCGGCCGAGGAGGCGCAGCGGCGTCCCCTCGAGCCCACGAAGTGAGGGAAGCCATGACCACCCGCACGACCCGCATCGCCCCGTCGTCAGTGTCCTCGCTCCCGCCGCGTCCGCCCGTCGCGGTGGTCGGGCTGGGCTACGTCGGCCTGCCGCTCGCCGTGGCCTTCGCCGAGGCCGGCTACGACGTGATCGGCCTGGAGGCCGACTCCACGCGGGTCGACGCGCTGAACGCCGGCACCTCGCACATCGGCGACGTCCCGGACGCCCGCCTCGCCGCGGTCGCCCCGCGCCTGCTCATCACGTCGGACCCGCTGGCCCTCGGGCCGGCCAGCTCGATCTCCATCTGCGTCCCGACCCCGCTGGGCCGCAACCGCGAGCCCGACCTCGCCCTGCTGGAGCGCGCCACGCGGACCCTCGCGTCGGTGCTGGTGGAGGGCCAGCTCGTGGTCGTGGAGTCCACGAGCTTCCCGGGCACCACCCGCGACCACGTGCTCCCGATCCTCGAGGTGGGCAGCGGCCTGCGGGCCGGCGTCGACTTCGCGCTGGGCTACTCGCCCGAGCGCATCGACCCGGGCAACGAGACCCACGGCCTGCGCACGACGCCGAAGCTCGTCGCCGGGCTGACGCAGACGTGCGTCGAGCGGGTGCGGGCCCTCTACGAGGTCGTCTGCGACGAGGTCGTGGTCGTCGCCTCGCCCGAGGTGGCCGAGATGGCCAAGCTGCTGGAGAACGTCTTCCGGACGGTCAACATCGCGCTGGTCAACGAGCTCACCGTGCTCGCCGAGCGGATGGGCATCGACGTCATCGACGTCATCGACGCCGCGGCGACCAAGCCCTACGGCTTCATGCGCTTCGAGCCGGGGCCGGGCATGGGCGGCCACTGCCTGCCGGTCGACCCGTTCTACCTCTCGTGGAAGGCGCGCGAGTTCGGGTTGTCGATGGAGTTCATCGAGCTGGCCGGGCGGGTCAACCAGCAGATGCCCGAGCACTGCGTGCAGAAGGTCGTCGAGGCGCTCAACGCCGACGGCCGCGCGGCGCGCGGGGCGCGCGTGCTCGTGCTCGGCGTGGCCTACAAGGCCGGGGTCGCCGACATCCGCGAGTCGCCGTCGCTGGCGATCATCGACCGCCTCCAGCGCCTGGGCGCCGAGGTCAACTACCACGACCCGCACGTCCCCGCGCTGACCGCGCTGGGCCTGGAGAGCGTCGAGCTCGACGAGGGCGTGGCGGCCGCCGATCTCGCCGTGGTCGTCACCGCCCACCCCTCCGTGGACCACCACGCCGTCGCCGGGCGGCTGCCGGTGGTGGACCTGCGCGGCGTGCTGCGCGGGCCCGCGCCCGTGGCCGCCCAGGCGGTGCAGGCGGCATGAAGCGCCTGGTCATCATCGCCGACGGGACCTTCGTCGTGGAGGCCATCCGCCTGGCCCTGCGCCAGACGGCGGGCTTCCAGGTGCTCGGCTTCGCGCCCGTGGACCGCGACGCGACGGCGGCCGTGCGCCTGGCCGCGCCCGACGTCGTGCTCGTGGACGAGGACGACGCCGGCGACGCGGCCCTGGCGCGGCTGGCCGACGCCGCCGCCGCCGCGCCGCGGGCCAAGCTCCTGCTGCTCACGCTGGACCTCAGCGTCGCGCGCCAGCAGGCCGCCTTCGCCGCGGGCGCCGACGCGCTGGTCTCCAAGGCCGTGCATCCCGTGGCGCTCGGGACGCTCATCCGCGAGACGGCCGACGAGCACGTCGTGCACCGCGGCGGCTCCGACGCGGCCATGGCCGCCGCGGGCCGGCTGGGCGACGCGGCGGGGCTCACCCCGCGCGAGCTCGAGGTCCTGCGCCTCGCGGCCCACGGCCTGACCAACGGGACGATCGGCGCGCGCCTGTGGGTCACCCCGCAGACCGTGAAGTTCCACCTCTCCAACTGCTACCGCAAGCTCGGCGTGGCCAACCGCACCGAGGCCACGCGGTACGCCCACGAGCACCGCCTGCTGCCGGAGCCGGCCGCGCGGGTCGCCTCGTGAGCACCCCCACGTCGTCCGGTCCACCGCACGTCGTCCCGCGCGAGCGGGACACGAGGCGGGAGCGGCTGCCCCGGCCCCCACACCCCGGGTCGTCGTGGTCGGACGACGTCGCGCCGCGCCCGCCTTCGGGCGGGCGCGTGCGCTGGATCGCGGCGGGCGACCTCGCCGCGATGCTGCTCGCCCTGGCCGTGACGCTCGCCGTCGCGCAGGCCGTCGCGGCGCCCGCCGTGCTCGGCGCGCCCGCGCTGGCCGTGGCCCTCGCGCTCGCCCAGGGCCCGTTCTGGCTCGTCCTCTTCGCCGCCCACCGCCTCTACGAGCGCCAGACGCGCGCCATCTCGACCAGCGCGCTGGACGAGCTCCCGACGCTCTTCCACGCGCTGCTGGTCGGCTGCCTGACGCTGCTGCTCGGCTCGCAGGTCCTCTCGCGCACGACGGGCACGTCGCTGCTGACGCCCATCGAGGCCGGTCTCCTGCTGCCCGTCGCGCTCGTCCTCGTGCCGCTGGGCCGCGCGCTCGTGCGCGGCGCGCTGCTGCCCGCGCTGGCTCCGGCGCGCCGCACCGTCGTCGTCGGGACGGGCGCCGACGGGCTGGCGGTCGCCGCCCGGCTGGCCCGCCGGCCCGCGCTCGGCATGCAGCTCGTCGGCTTCGTGGACGACGGCACCTCGCCCGCCGACGCGCCGCCGCCGGCGTCGGGACCGCTGCTCGGCGGCCCGGAGGACCTCACCCGGATCGTCGAGGAGCACCGGATCGACTGGGTCGTCGTCGCCTGCTCGCACGCGCCGCACCGCGCGGTGCTCGACGCGGTCCGCGCGGTGCGCCGGCCCGACGTCCACCTGTCGATCGTCCCCCATTACTACGAGGTCTTCGCCTCCAACGCCGAGCTGGAGGACGTCGAGGGGCTGCCGCTCATCAGCCTGCCCCCGATGGGCCTGTCGCGCAGCGCCGCGGCGACCAAGCGCGCGCTCGACGTGCTCGTGGCGGGCGGGGCGCTCGTGCTGCTCGCGCCGCTGCTGGGCCTCTTCGCGCTGGCCATCCGCCTGGGCTCGCCGGGGCCCGCGCTCTTCCGCCAGCCCCGCCGCGGGCGAGACGGGACGACCTTCACGATCTTCAAGCTGCGCACGATGGTCCTCGGCGCCGAGGCGCGCCGCGAGGAGGTGCTCGTCCTCAACGAGGCCGACGGCCCCCTGCTGAAGATCCGGGCCGACCCGCGTCGTCCCTCCTGCCGGGCGGCGGTCTCCGGTGATCAGCCAGGTCGATCTTGGCCACGCCGGTGCAGCGCATACCAGCCGGCCGCCGCCGTGCCGATGCACAGGGCCGCCGAGCTCAGCCCGAGTGACCAATGGACCCCGATGGCGGCGCCGAGCAGGCCGACGGTGAAGCCGCTGCCGGCGCGCAGGCCACTGGCGGACACCCCGTAG
>CAXUES010000059.1:0-11786 GCA_964250185.1 uncultured Solirubrobacteraceae bacterium
TCAAGGTGCTCGAGGAGCGCGACCCGGGCGCCCTGCCCTGGGGCGAGCTCGGCGTCGACGTGGTCATCGAGTCCACCGGCTTCTTCACCAAGCGCGAGGACGCGGCCAAGCACCTGGCCGGCGGCGCGAAGAAGGTCGTCATCTCCGCCCCGGCCAAGGGCGAGGACATCACGGTCGTGCTCGGCGTGAACTTCGAGCAGTACGACGCCGCGCAGCACGACGTCATCTCCAACGCCTCCTGCACCACCAACTGCCTGGCTCCCGTGGCCAAGGTCGTGCACGAGCTCGTCGGCATCAAGCACGGCCTGATGACCACGATCCACGCCTACACGGCCGACCAGCGCCTGCAGGACGCCCCGCACTCCGACCTGCGCCGCGCCCGCGCCGCCGCGCTGAACCTCGTGCCGACGTCGACCGGCGCCGCCAAGGCCGTCGGCCTCGTGCTCCCGGAGATCAACGGCCGCCTGCACGGCTTCGCCATCCGCGCCCCCGTCCCGACCGGCTCCGTCGTCGACCTCACCTTCGAGGCCGAGCGGGCCACGACGGTGGAGGAGATCAACGGGGCGCTCCAGGCCGCGGCCGCCTCCGGCCCGATGGAGGGGATCCTCAAGTACACCGAGGACCCGATCGTGTCGAGCGACATCGTCACGGACCCCCACAGCTCGATCGCCGACGCCGGCCTGACCTCGGTCATCGACGGCACGATGGTCAAGGTCGTCGCCTGGTACGACAACGAGTGGGGCTACTCCAACCGGGTCGTCGACCTGGTCCAGAAGGTCCTGTAGGAGGCCGGGAGATCCGCACGCTCGACGACCTCGACGTCGACGGCCGCACGGCCGTCGTGCGGGTCGACTTCAACGTCCCGCTGCACGACGGCGGGGGCTCCCCGTCGGTCGGCGACGACGCGCGCATCCGCGCCGCGCTGCCGACCCTGCGGGCGCTGCGCGAGCGGGGAGCCGCCCGGCTCGTGCTGCTCGCGCACCTCGGCCGGCCCAAGGGCCGCGACGCCTCGCTCTCGCTGGAGCCGGTCGCCGAGCACCTCGCCGGGCTCCTCGACGTGCCGGTCGCGCTCCTGGACGACCCGGAGCAGCCCCTGCCCGACGCCGAGGTCGTGATGCTGGAGAACGTCCGCTTCTTCGCGGGCGAGACCGACGACGACGCGGGCCTGGCCCAGCGCTACGCCGACCTCGGCGACGTCTACGTCAACGACGCGTTCGGCGCCGCCCATCGCGCCCACGCCTCCACGCACGGTATCGCGCAGCTCCTGCCGAGCGCCGCCGGGCTGCTCATGCAGCGCGAGGTGGAGACGCTGCAGGGCATCCTCGCCGACCCCGCCCGCCCGCTCGTGGCGATCGTCGGCGGCGCGAAGGTCACCGACAAGGTCGGCGTGCTCGAGGCCTTCCTCGACATCGCCGACGAGGTGCTCATCGGCGGCGCCATGCAGTTCCCGTTCTTCACCGCGCAGGGCCACGAGGTCGGCGACTCGCTCAACGAGGCCGCGGGCCTCGACCCCGCGCGTCGCATCCTCGAGGCCGCGCCCGACAAGGTCCGCCTGCCGGTCGACGTCGTCTGCGGCCTCGCCTTCGACGCCGACACCGAGGTGCACGCCGTCGACGGCGTCGACGTCCCCGAGGGCTGGATGGGCCTCGACGTCGGCCCGCGCACCGCGTCCGCCTACGCCGACGTGATCGCCACGGCCGGCACCGTGTTCTGGAACGGCCCCATGGGCGCGTTCGAGCTGGCGCCCTTCGCCGCCGGCACGCGCGCCGTGGCGGAGGCCGTCGCCGCGGCGCCCGGCACCACCGTGGTCGGCGGCGGCGACTCGGCGGCCGCGCTGGCCGCCTTCGGCCTGGCCGACCAGGTCACCCACCTCTCGACCGGGGGTGGCGCGTCGCTCGAGCTCATCGAGGGCAGGACGCTCCCCGGCGTGGAGGTCCTCTCGTGAGCACCCAGAAGCGACGGCCCTACATCGCGGGCAACTGGAAGATGCACAAGACGGTCGCGGAGGCCGAGCAGTACATCCAGGGCCTGCTGCCCCGGGTGTCCACAGCCGACGCCGTCGACGTGGCCATCTGCGTCCCCTACCTCTCGCTGCAGGCGATGGTCGACTCCACGCGGGGCTCCCGCGTCCAGGTGCTCGCCCAGAACATGCACTACGCCGAGCAGGGCGCCTACACCGGCGAGGTCTCCGCGCAGATGCTCACCGAGCTCGACGTGGGCGGCACCGTGCTCGGGCACTCCGAGCGGCGCGAGCTCTTCGGCGAGACCGACCGCGCCCTGGCGCTGAAGGTGCCCGCGGCGCTGGAGGCCGGCCTGGCGCCGATCCTCTGCGTCGGGGAGACCGAGGACGAGCGCGAGGCGGGCGACACCGAGCGCAAGCTGCGCCACCAGGTGCAGGAGGGGCTCGAGCGCGTCCCGACGGAGCGCCTGGGCGAGGTGACCATCGCCTACGAGCCCATCTGGGCGATTGGCACCGGCCTCGTGGCCACGCCCGAGCAGGCGCAGGACGCCGTGGCGTTCTGCCGCGCGCTCGTGGCCGACCGCGACCGCGAGCAGGCCAAGCGCGTGCGCATCCTCTACGGCGGCTCGGTCAAGCCCGACAACGCCTACGAGCTGCTCAACCTGCCCGACGTGGACGGCGCCCTCGTGGGCGGCGCGTCGCTGGATCCCGCGTCCTTCGCGGCGATCATCTCCGCGGTGTCGTGATGCCGTTCCCGAGCGCCGTCCTGGTCGTCCTCGACGGCTGGGGCCTCGCGGAGGACGGCCCGGGCAACGCCATCTCGCTGGCCGACACGCCGGTCTTCGACGCCCTGCACGCGCGGTACCCGACCACGACGATGATCGCCAAGGGGCCCGCCGTCGGGCTGCCCGAGGGCCAGATGGGCAACTCGGAGGTCGGCCACCTCAACCTGGGCGCGGGCTCGGTGGTCAAGCAGGACCTGCTGCGCATCGACGAGGCCGTCGCCTCGGGCGCGCTGGTGGAGAACGGGGTCCTCCGCGACGGGCTCACCGCCGCACCGCGCGTGCACCTCGTCGGGCTGGTGAGCTCGGGCGGCGTGCACTCCGCCGACCGCCACCTCGACGCGCTCGTGCGCATGGCCGCCGACCTCGGCGTCGAGGACCTCGTCGTCCACGCCTTCACCGACGGCCGCGACACGTCGCCCACCGCGGGCGCCGGCTCGCTGGCCGACCTCGAGCGGGTCATGGCCGAGGCGGGCACCGGCCGCGTCGGCTCCGTCATCGGGCGCTACTTCGCGATGGACCGCGACGAGCGCTGGGACCGCACGGACAAGGCCGTCGCGCTCCTCGTCGACGGGGAGGGCGAGCACCACGCCAACACGGGCGAGGCCGCGGTGCGCGCCGCCTACGACCGCGACGAGACCGACGAGTTCGTCACCGCGACCACCGTGGGGGAGGAGGCGCGCATCCGGCCGCAGGACGCCGTCGTCGCGTTCAACTTCCGCCCGGACCGCATGCGCCAGCTCACCGCGCGCCTCGGCGACCGGGTCGCGCGGTTCACGTGCCTGACCGAGTACGAGTCGCGCGCGGGCCTGCCGGTCGCCTTCCCGCCCGAGCGCCCCGACGTGACCATCGCCAAGGTCATCGCCGCCGGCGGCGGGCGCCAGCTCCACGTCGCGGAGACCGAGAAGTACCCGCACGTGACGTACTTCTTCAACGGCGGGGAGGAGCAGCCCTATCCCGGCGAGCACCGCGAGCTCGCCCCGTCGCCGCGCGACGTCGCCACCTACGACCTCGCGCCGGCGATGAGCGCGGCGCAGGCCGCCGACCGCTTCGTCGAGGCGTGGACGGCCGACGAGCCGCAGTTCGGCGTCATCAACTTCGCCAACGCCGACATGGTCGGCCACACCGGCGTCATCCCGGCGGCGGTGACCGCGGTGGAGACCGTCGACGCGCAGCTCGGGCGGATCGTCGAGGCCGTGCAGGCGAGCGGTGGCGTCCTGCTCATCACCGCCGACCACGGCAACGCCGACCACATGCTCGAGGAGGACGGCTCCCCGAACACCGCCCACTCGCTCAACCCGGTGCCGGTGATCGTCACGGCCGAGGGGCTGGAGCTGCGCGACGGCGGGACGCTCTGCGACGTCGCGCCGACGCTCCTGCAGCTCCTGGGGATCGAGCAGCCCGCCGCGATGACGGGCCGCTCGCTGATCGCCTGAGGCGGAGCTACGCGGTGAGCTTGGCCGCGTACTCGGCGAGGCGGCGGCCCTGCAGCTCCACGGCGGCGCGCAGCTCGTCGGAGAGCTCGGTGGAGCCGTCGCCCGTCGGCCACGAGGCGCCGTAGGGGTTGCCGCCCGCGGCGAAGAGGAGCGGGTCGACGTAGCCGGGCGGGACGATGATCGCGCCCCAGTGGTAGAAGACGTTGTTGAGGGCGAGGATCGTCGACTCCGACCCGCCGTGGGTGTTCTGCGCGGAGGTGAACGAGGTCGCGACCTTGTTGGCGAGCTTGCCCTGGCCCCAGAGCGGGCCGGTCATGTCGATGACCTGCTTGAGCTGCGAGGTCGGCAGGCCGTAGCGCGTGGGCGTGCCCAGCGCGATGCCGTCGGCCCAGTCGAAGTCGTCGTTGGTCACCTCGGCCACCGTGTCCTTGGTGGCGGCGTAGTGCTCGTGCCAGGCGTCCTGCGAGCGGATGACCTCCTCCGAGGCGAGCTCGCCCGCGCGACGCAGGCGGACCTCGGCGCCGGCCGATTCGGCACCGGCCTGCAGGGCGAGGGCCATCTTGTGGACGTGGCCCGTCGAGCTGTAGTAGACGACTGCGATCTTGGTCATGCGAACGAGCCTACCGGCTCGTTGCGCGCACAACCAAGCTATCCTCAAGCCCTCATGGCAACCAGCTCCCCGCCCTCCACCACCCAGGACGAGCTCAAGCTCAGCTCGACCGAGCTGCGCGCCTGGCGCGGGATGCTCCAGGTCCACCAGCTGCTCATGCGCACGTTGGACGCCCAGCTCGTGACGGAGCAGGACCTGCCCGTCAGCTCCTACGAGGTGCTCATGTTCATCGGCGACGCCGAGGACGAGCGCATGCGCATGTGCGACCTCGCCGACTCGGTGCTGCTCTCCCGCTCGGGCCTCACGCGGCTGGTGGACCGCCTCGCCCGCGAGGAGCTCGTGGAGCGCGAGTCGTGCGCCACCGACGCCCGCGGCGCCTACGCCAAGCTCACCGTCAAGGGCCGTGAGGTCCTCGACGCCGCCCGCGCGACGCACCTCCGCGGCGTCCGCGAGCTCTACCTCTCGCGCTTCTCGGAGGCCGAGCAGCAGCAGCTCGGCGACCTCTGGGAGCGCGTGCTCGACCAGCACCCGGCCTGATCGCGCGACGCCCCGAGGGCGTCGTCAGATCTGATGTTGACAGACGCAGATCGCTTGCTACCTTCCCGGTCAGCAGTGCTCCGCATCCATCACCATCCGTAGGAGGAGAGAACCCGCCATGGCGCTTGTCCGCTGGGAGCCCGTCACCTTCCCGTCCGAGATGAACCGCCTGCTGACCTCGTTCTTCGACACGCCCACGACCGGGGCGCGTCGGTGGAACCCCGCGTTCGACCTGGTCGAGACGGAGGCGCACCTGATGCTGCGCGCCGATCTCCCGGGCCTCACGCTCGACGACGTCCACGTGACCGTCGAGGACGGCGTCCTGACCGTCGCCGGCGAGCGCCGCACGGCGCCCGGTGAGGGCGCGACGGCGCTGCGCGCCGAGCGCACCGGGGGTGCGTTCAGCCGGTCGCTGCGCCTGCCGCGCGACGTCGACCCGGAGGGCATCGAGGCCGCCCTGGAGGTCGGTGTGCTGGAGATCCGCATCGCCAAGCCCGCGGCCCCCCGGCCCGTGCAGATCCCGATCAGCGTCGGCGCGCCGGAGCGTCGCGACATCGAGGCGACCGCCACCGCCTGACCGACTCGGACCGGTCCCCGGGGCCACTAGCCTCGGGGACCTTGTCCATCCTGGAGATCAGCGCCCGCGACGCGGCCTCGCAGGCCCGCACCGGGCTCCTGCACCTCGCCCACGGCGACGTGCGCACGCCGGCCTTCGTCCCCCTGGCGACGAAGGCGACGGTGAAGGGGCTCTTCCCGGCCGAGGTCCGCGCGCTGGGCCACGACATCGTCCTGGGCAACACGTTCCACCTGTTCCTCGACCCGGGGCACGAGCGCATCGCCGGCTTCGGCGGCCTGCACGAGTTCATGGGCTGGGACGGCCCGATCGTCACCGACTCGGGCGGCTTCCAGGTCTTCTCGATGGGCTACGGCACGGTCGCCGACGAGGTCAAGGGCCGCGTGCCCTTCGGTCCCGACCGCTCCGGGCGCATCCTGGAGATCGAGGAGGAGGGCGTCCGCTTCCGCTCCTACATCGACGGCTCGGAGCGCTTCATGGGCCCGGAGACGTCCATGGAGATCCAGGCCGCGCTCGGCTCGGACATCGCGCTGGTCTTCGACGAGTGCACGCCCTTCAACGTCACCCGCGAGTACACGGCCCGCTCCACGGAGCGCACCCACCGCTGGCTGGACCGCTGCCTGGCCTGGCACGCCGAGCACGGCCCGCCGGAGCAGGTCGTCTACGGCATCGTCCAGGGCGGCGTCCACGAGGAGCTGCGCATCGAGTCGACCGAGGCGGTCGCCGCGCGCGGCACGCCCGGCATCGCCATCGGCGGCTCGCTCGGCGCGGACAAGCCCCAGATGTACGAGGTGGTGGGGTGGAGCACCGCGGCGCTGGATCGCGTCGCGCCCGACCGCCCGCGCCACCTGCTCGGCATCGGCGACGTCGACGACCTCATCCGCGGCGTGGAGCTCGGCATCGACACCTTCGACTGCGCGATGCCCACGCGCCTGGGCCGCCACGGCGTCGCGCTGGTCCCCGAGCCCGATCGCCGCTGGCGCGTCGACCTGACCGCGGCGAAGTTCAAGGACGACCACGCGCCGCTCATGGAGGGCTGCCCGTGCCCCGCCTGCGCGATGGGCGTCTCCCGCGGCTACATCCGCTACCTGGCCCGCGCCCGCGAGCTCACGGGTCAGCGGATGCTCACGATGCACAACCTCGCGTTCGTCGCCCGGCTCATGGCCGACCTGCGCGCGGGGATCGCCACGGGCACGCTCCCGCAGGTCGCGGCGGCCCTGCGCGCGGGCGCCGCGCCGGGCGCGCTGGCCGCCGCGGCCTGAGCCCGCCGCCGGCCCGCCCTAGCGGGTGTTGTCCTGCACGAGCCCGCGCAGCTCGTCCACGAGCGAGCGGACCGAGTCGCCGTCGACGTCGCGCAGGTCGACGCCGCTGCCGCCGCCGCTCGAGACGCTGATGGCGATGGCGATCGCCGCGACGATGATCGCCACGACGACGAGCCCGACGAGGAAGCGCCGCAGCCCCGAGCGGGACCTGGGGCGCTCCTCGACGACGTCGCGGCGGCGCCCGGCGCTCGCGGGGGCGCGGTCGCCGGTCCACGTCGAGGAGGGCGGCGGCGCCTGACGGGCGGCGCGCGGGGCGCGGGGCAGGCGGGAGGAGGTGTCGTGACGCTGGGTGCCGGGCTCGGCGGCGGGGAGCGCGGCGCCCGCGGGCGCCACGCGCGTCGCCGAGGTCGCCGGTCCCGCGATGCGCGTGGCCGAGGTCTCGTCGGGGCCCGCGGTCGCGCCGCGCGCGCCCGCGAGGATCTCCTCGCGCATGGCGCCTGCGCTCTGGGGGCGCTCGTCCTGGTCGAGCGAGAGGGCCCGGTCGACGGCCTCCGACAGCACGAGCGGGATCGCGGGGTCGAGCTCGTGCAGCCAGGCCGGGGCCTCGCGCTGCTGCTTGAGGGCGAGCTCGGTGAGCGACGCCGCCTCGTAGGGCAGGCGGCCGCTGAGCAGCTGGTAGGTGACGACGCCGAGCGCGTAGAGGTCGGCGCGGGGGCCGGCCTCCTCGCCGCGGGCCTGCTCCGGCGCGAGGTAGCTCGCGGTGCCCAGCACCGAGCCGACCTGGGTGATCTGCGAGTCCATGCTCGCCGCGGCCTTCGCGATGCCGAAGTCGGCGAGCTTGACGACGCCCTCGGTGGAGCGCAGCAGGTTGCCCGGCTTGACGTCGCGGTGCACGACGCCGTTGCGGTGGGCGTAGTCCAGACCAAGGCAGGACTGGGCGACGAGGTCGGTCGCCTCGGCCACCGACAGGCGGCCCTCCTCGCGCAGCAGCTCGGCGCCCGAGCGGCCGCGGACGAGCTCCATGACGATGTAGTGGCGCCCCGTCGGCTCGTCCAGGCCGAAGTCGAAGACCTGCACGACGTTCGGGTGCACGAGGCGGGCGGCGCTCAGCGCCTCGCGGCGGAAGCGCGACACGAACTGCGGGTCCTCGGCGAGGTGCTCCGCCAGGAGCTTGACCGCGACGTGGCGCTCCAGGCGCCGGTCGAAGGCCTCCAGGACGGTCGACATGCCGCCGACGCCGAGGCGGTCGCCGAGCTCGTAGCGCTGCGCGAGGGTGCCGGGCATCAGAAGGCGGGGGCGATCCCGCCCGTGCCGCCGTCGCCGTCGCCGTCGTCGGGGCCGGTCGGATCGGGGTCGGGGGCAGGCGTCTCGGAGGTGGGCGTCGGGGCGGGCGCCGGCGTGGTCGGCGCGGGCGCCTCCTCGGTCGTGGTCGGCTCGGTCTCGTCCGGGACGGTCACGGTCGGGGTCGTCTCCACCGTGGGGACCGGCTCGGTCTCGGTCGGGACCGTGGGAACGGGCTCGGTGGTCGTCTCCTGGGTGACCGTCCGCGCCCCGAGGCACTCCGTGCCCGCGCGCTCCTGGAGCTTGGTGACGCCGGAGCGAAGCCGCTCGACGAGGCCGGCGTCCACCGAGGAGGGCAGCCCGTCGAGGCGGGCGGAGACCTGCTGGACCCGGGTGGAGGCCAGCGAGCAGTCGCCGTCGCGCACGGGCTCCTGCACGCGCTGGATGTCGCGCTGCAGCGCGCGCGCCTCGGTGGCGGGGATCCGGCCGGTGGTGCTGTCGCTGCTCCCGCAGGCGGAGAGGCCGCCGGCCGCCAGGGCCAGGGCGCAGATCACGGGGGCCGGGCGCATCCTCATTGACCGTACTCCAGCCGCTCGGCCAGGCTGTCCGGCAGGCCGGCCGCGCGGATGGACCGCTGGGCCCCCTCGATGTCGTACTCGCTGCGCATCCAGCGGGCGCGGCCCTCGCCCGTGTCCAGCAGCATCCAGGCGGCGCGCGGGTCGGCGTCGCGGGGCTGGCCGACCGAGCCCGGGTTGAGCAGCCACTCGCCCCGCAGGAGGTCCTCCTCGTCGCCCGCGGCCCGGCGCGCGCCGGCGGCGGGCTCGTCGTCCAGGCGCCGGAAGGCCAGCGCGATGTGGGAGTGGCCGATGAGCGAGATGCGGTGGTCGGTCTCGTCGAAGCAGAGCTCGGCCAGCAGCGAGGAGAGCACGTACTCCCACACGGGATCGCGCGGGGAGGCGTGGTAGAGGCCGAGCGCCCCGGCGCTCCCCGCGGGCGCGAGGCCGTCCAGGAACGTCATGTGGTCGGCGCTGAGCACGCGCTGGGTCCAGTCGGCGGCGATCGCCGCGCCGCGCGAGAAGTCGTCCATGGGCAGCGCGCCCGTCACGGCGAGGTCGTGGTTGCCGGCCAGGCACAGCGGCGCGTGCTCGCGGACGAGCTCGACGCAGTCGTTCGGGTCGCCGCCGTAGCCGACGACGTCCCCGAGGCACCACAGGTCCGTCGCGCCCTCGGCGCGGACGTCCTCCAGCACCGCCTCGAGGGCGTGGCGGTTGCCGTGGATGTCGGAGAGGACGGCGACGAGCATGCGCCCGTCGATTCAGGTGGCGGGGGGCCCGTCGGGATCGGAGCCGAACTCGGGCAGCTCCTTGATCGACTGGCGGGTCTGCCACTTGGAGTAGTTGTCCTCCATGGCGTCGAGCAGCTCGCGCATGAACTTCGCCGACAGGTTCACGCGCGTGACGACGACGCCCGGGATCTCCTCGTCCTCGACCTCGTGGTCGACGCGGGCGAAGGTCACCGTGAACTCGTAGTCGGAGTGGCTGACGTTGGCGAAGTTCGCGTAGTGCCCCGCCATCTCCGAGGGCTCGAAGTGGATGTTGATGTGCCGTTCGGGCTGCGGCTGATCGGCCATGTCCGCCATGATCGCAGCCCATGCGGCTGCAGGTGCTCGCGGTGGGCCGCCTCAGGGCGCCGTTCGAGGACGACGTCGCCCACTACGCGCGCCTGCTCTCCCGTCAGGCCCGCCTGGAGCTCGTGGAGCTGCGCGAGGGGGAGGCCGTGGGCCGACGGATCGACGAGCGCACGCACGTCGTGGCGCTGGACGCCGAGCTCGGGGGACGACGGTGGGAGCCCTCGTCGGAGGACCTCGCGGGCTTCCTGGCCGAGCGCCAGATGAGCGGCCGCGACCTCGCCTTCGTCGTCGGGGGCCCCTGGGGGCTGCCGGAGCTCGAGCGCGTGGACGCGCGCCTGTCGCTCGGGCGCCTGACGCTCCCGCACCAGCTCGCGCGCGTGGTCCTGCTCGAGCAGCTCTTCCGCGCGCACAAGATCCTCGCGGGGGAGCCGTACCACCACTAGCGTCCACTCGCATGTCCGAAGAGGGGTCGATCGAGGGTCTGCGCAGCGCCGTGGAGCGCGCCGCCACGAGCCTGGGCGCCGCGCCGCGGGGGACGCTGACCCTCGAGCGCCCGCGCCAGGCCGAGCACGGCGACTACGCCACGAACGCCGCGATGCTCCTCGCGGGCGCGTTGCGCGCGCGTCCGCGCGACATCGCCGAGCGCCTGGCCGAGGCGGTGGCCACCGAGCTCGGCGACCAGCTCGCGGGCGTCGACGTGGCGGGTCCGGGCTTCCTCAACCTGCGCCTGGCCGACGCCTGGTACGCCCAGGCGCTCGCCGGGGTGCTCGCCGCGGGGGAGGGCTTCGGCGCGAACACCGCGACGACGGGCCGGAAGGTCAACGTCGAGTTCGTCTCGGCCAACCCGACGGGGCCGCTGCACGTCGGCCACTCCCGCAACGCGGCCTACGGCGACGCGCTCGCCCGGCTGCTGGCCTTCGCCGGCCACGACGTCCACCGCGAGTTCTACGTCAACGACTTCGGCTCGCAGGTGCTGCGCCTGGGCGAGTCGGTCGTCGCCCGCGCGCTCGGCGAGGACGTGGGGGAGGACGGCTACAAGGGCGACTACGTCGTCGAGCTCAGCCAGGACATCCCCGACGCGGACAAGCGCGCGGTGCGCGAGGTCGCCGACGAGGCCGTGGAGCGGATGGTCGCCCGCAACCGCGCGTCGCTGGACGCCTTCCGGGTGCGCTTCGACACCTGGTACTCCGAGCGCTCCCTGCACCAGGGCGACCCGTCGCCGGTCCAGCACGCCTTCGACGTGCTCGAGGAGCAGGGGCGCACCTACCGCCACGAGGGCGCGCTGTGGGTGCGCACGACGGAGTTCGGCGACGACAAGGACCGCGTCATCGAGCGGGCCACGGGCGAGCACACGTACTTCGCCAGCGACATCGCCTACCACCAGGACAAGCGCGAGCGCGGCTTCGAGCTGCTCGTCGACGTGCTCGGCGCCGACCACCACGGCTACGTCAAGCGCATGCACGCGGCGTTCGCGGCGCTCGGCGGGTCACCCGACGACCTCGACCTGCTCATCATGCAGTTCGTCTCGCTGGCCGGGGGCGCGTCGATGTCCAAGCGCGCGGGCGAGTTCGTCACCCTCGACGACCTCGTAGCGGAGATCGGCGTGGACGCCGCGCGCTGGTTCCTGCTGCAGCGCTCGCACGACACGACGATCGAGCTCGACCTCGACCTCGCCCGCTCGCAGTCCTCCGACAACCCCGTCTACTACGTGCAG
>CAXUES010000060.1:0-11729 GCA_964250185.1 uncultured Solirubrobacteraceae bacterium
GTCCGTGCTCGGCGGCGCTGAGCGCGATGTGCAGGGCGAGCGCGTCGGCGGCCGGCGACCACGAGCGGACCTCCCCGACCTCCACGCGTTGGCGGGCCGCCCACAGCGCCGCCCACTGCTCGGCCGGGTCGGCCCCCAGGCCGGTGAGGCCGCGGTGCAGGTCGACGGGCGCGCCCTCCGGGCGGCGCCACGTTCCGGCGACCTCGGCGAACCCGGCGCTGCGCAGGGCATCGCGCGCGGCATCGCGGCGGTCCGGCGCCACGAGCAGGTCCAGGTCGCCGCTCGCGCGGACGAGCCCGGGGCGCGCGAGGCGCGCGGCGAGCGCCGGGCCCTCGAGCACGAGCACGTCGACTCCCGCGGCGCGCAGGGCGGGGAGGGCCGCCGCCGCGGTCAGCGCCACGGCGGCGGCGTCGCGCTGGGTGGCCGCGCGGCGGGCGAAGTGCTCGGAGGCTCCGTCGGTCATCGACGCCAGAGCCTGGCAGGGTCACCACGACGGCGGCTCGAGGGCGCACAACGTCCGCCCGCCGGTGGCCAGCGCGCCCGCGCCCGTGTCGAAGCGCGACGCCGGCACGGCGGCGTTCGCCGTGGCCGTGGTGCCCGCCGCGAGGTCGCGGACGACCACGTGGAGGTTCCCGGGACCCCGGCCTCCCGCGCCGAGGGCCGGCGCGTCGGTGGTGAAGGCCACCCGCGTGCCGTCGCCGGAGAGCGCGGGCTGCCCCGACCACCCGTCGGCCGCCGTGCCCGCCGCCGCGACGCTCGCCACCCGTCCCGGACCGCCGCCCACCGGCACGACGCGCACCTGCTGGCGCGGTCGTCCCGAGGCGCTCGTGCCGCGCACGGGGAGGGAGAGCGCGACGCTGCGCCCGTCGGCCGACAGCGAGGGCTCGTCGCCCGGCCCGATGTCGACGGTCGTCTGCGTCGCGAGGTCGCGGACGTGGACGGTGGGTGTGGCGCCCGGCGTCGCGCGGGCCGCGAAGGCGACCCGGGTGCCGTCCGCCGACAGCGAGGGCGCCCACGCCTCGCCCGCGGCGACCGAGCCGTCGGCCAGGCGGCCGGCGACGACCGTGCGTCCTCCGACGAGGTCGCGCACCAGCACCTCGGAGCGCCCGTCGCGCACCTGCGTGAAGGCGACGCGCGAGCCGTCCTGCGACAGCGCGGGCTCGGCCGAGTCACCGGCGGTCACCGCGATGCGCGGTCCGCCGCCGGAGCGCTCCGCCGACGCGACGACCAAGCGCGAGGCCCACGCGCGGGTCGGCGACATGGGATCGGCACCCGCCTCGACGAAGGCGACGCGCCGGCCGTCGCCCGACAGCGCCGGCGCGTAGGCGGTGTCCACCGTGGCCGACCCAGCGGGCAGCGGCCACGCCGTGCGTCCGCCGAGGTCGGCGATCACCACGCGCACGTTGCCGTAGCGCTTGGCGAAGGTCGTGTTGCCCGCCGACACCTCGTAGGCGACGCGCCCGCCGTCAGCGGACACGGTCGGGTCGAAGCTCGAGCACGGCCGCGAGGCCAGCGCCTGCGGGGAGGCGTCGCGCGGGTCGATCGCCGCGCCGTCGCCCAGGCGCCGTCCCTCGAGGTTGACCTCGCCGAAGCGCACGGCGAGCGCGGGCAGCGGCTGGGCGGCGTCGAAGACCACGAGGCTCCCGTCCGCCGCCAGGGCCGGCGTCGACCACGACGGGCGGAAGGGATCGGCCGGCTTGCCGCGCCGGGTGACGGGCGGGCCGTTGTAGTGGTCCTCGCCCAGCCAGCGCGGCACCTGGCGCAGCTGGCGCTGGAGGAAGACGGCCGACTCCCGCGCCGAGACGTCGCCGCCGCGGACGCCGCGCGCGGCGGCGGCCCGCAGGGCCCGCTCTATCCCGGCCTGCATCGAGGCGCGCGTGCGGCCGTGCAGGCGGCCGATGCGCAGCGGGCTGAGGTCGAGCCGGCGCAGGCGCTGGAACTCCGCGGTGGTCGCCACGCCGAAGACCTCGCGCGCGCGCCGCGGGCCCGCGTCCTGGTGGAGCGTGTGGAAGACGATGTGCTGCGAGAGGTGGCCCTGCGTCAGCACCCGCAGCGTCCGGGCGCGGAGCACGCGCCGTTGAGCGGCCGGGACGTGACGGGACGCGACCAGGCGCGCGGCGAGGGCCTCGGCGTCGGGCCAGCCGCGCTCGGCGCCGAGCATCGCCAGCGTGTGCGTGTCGTCGCGCAGGTGACGCCACAGCTCGCGCCGGTCCGTGCGCAGGACGGCGTGCAGGGTCACCTCGTCGAACGGCACCCAGTGCTGGCGCACCCAGTCGTCGTTGGGGATCCAGTGCGGCGCCGCGTGGGCCGGCGCGTCGGAGTCCGGGGCACGGCCCGCCTGCGGCGGGTGCTCGTGGGCGGCGGCGGGGGCGGCGACCGCGACGCTGAGGAGCGCCGGGAGCGCGAGCGGGAGGCGCATGGGCGAACGCTACCTGCGCGCCGATGGCCGGGCCCAGGGGCGCTAGCCGAGCACGCCGCCGGCTCGCAGGACCGCCGTGGCGTCGTCGGCGCGCAGCGGCCGCGCGAGCAGGTAGCCCTGCGCCAGGTCGCAGCCGAGCTCGTGGATGCGGGCGAGCTGCTCCTCGGTCTCGATGCCCTCGGGGATGAGCTGGAGGTCCAGCGCCCGGGCCATGCCGATGATGGCTCCGACGATGGCGGCGTCCCCGTCGCCGGCCGGGCCGAGCCCGGCGATGAACGCGCGGTCGATCTTGAGCCCGTCGAGGGCGAAGCGCTGCAGGTAGCTCAGCGAGGAGTAGCCCGTGCCGAAGTCGTCGAGGATGAGGCGCACGCCCAGGGCCTTCAGGGCGGAGAGCGTCCGGGCGGTGGTGGGCGTCTCGTCGAGCAGCAGCCCCTCGGTGATCTCCAGGCCGAGCGCGGCGGGGGAGAGGCCCGTGGCGTCCAGCGCGCCGGCCACCACGTCGACCAGGCCCGGATCGGCGAACTGGCGGGCGGACACGTTGACCGTCAGCTGCAGCTCGCGTCCGACGTCCGAGCGGCGCCAGCCGGCGACCTGCGCGCAGGCCGAGCGCAGGACGCGGGCACCCAGCTCGGCGATGAGCCCGCTGTCCTCCGCCACGGGGATGAAGTCGACGGGTGGGACGGCGCCCCGGCCCGGGCGGTCGAACCGCGCCAGCGCCTCGAAGCCGACGATCGTCCGGGAGGCGATGTCCCAGTAGGGCTGGTAGGCGATCCACAGCCCGCCGTCGGTCACCTCGAGTGCCCGGCGGAGGTCCACTTCCAGCGAGGCGCGCTCCACGGCCTGCACGCGCAGGCTCTGGTCGAAGAGCTCGAAGCGATCGCGTCCTCGGCGCTTGGCGCGGTACATCGCCGCGTCGGCGTCGCCGAGCAGCTCCTTGGCGCAGCGGTCGCTGGTCGCGTCGAGCACGGCGACGCCGATGCTGGTCGAGACGAAGCGCCGATCTCCCCGGACCTCCAGCGGCTCGCGGAGCATCTCGAGGACGCGGCGGGCGAGGGCCTCCGCCTCCATCGGGTCGTCGAGCTCCTCGAGCAGGACGACGAACTCGTCCCCGCCCAGGCGGGCGACGGTGTCGTCGGGCCGCACGAGCTGCTCCAGCCGGCGGGCGAGCGCGCGCAGCAGCTCGTCGCCCGCGTCGTGGCCCAGGGAGTCGTTGACCACCTTGAAGTGGTCGACGTCGATGAAGAGCACGCCGGTGCGCTTGCCGGTGCGCGCGCAGCGCCGGTGGGCGGTCTCCAGGCGCTCGAGGAGCGACGCCCGGTTGGCCAGGCCCGTCAGCGCGTCGTGCCGCGCGTCGTGCCGGATGCGCCGTTCGATGTCGGCGCGCTCGATGGCGGCGGTCAGCACGTGCGCGATCGAGGAGAGGAAATCGAGGTCGTGCTCGCTGAAGCTGCGCACGTGCCGGGTGTGCGCCCCGAGGAGCCCCCACGGGTGGTCGCGGGTGCCCAGCAGCACCGACGCGGCCGACCGCACCCCGGCCGCGCGCAGCGGGCGTGCGCGCAGCGTGCTGCGCTCGAGGTCGTCGACCACCACCACGCCGTCGGCGTAGCGGGCGCCGGGCGGGTCGCCGCCGAACGAGCGCATCCCGAAGTGGCTGCCGACGAAGCCCTCGGACCACCCGACCCCGGCACGGACCACCATGTCCGTGCCGCCGCGGTGCTGCAGCGAGTAGACCAGCTCGACATCGAGCGTGTCGGCGACCACCTGGCAGGCCTCGCGCAGCAGCGCATCGATGTCCGGGCGCTCGAGCGCCTGGCGACCGAGCCGGGCGACGGCGGACTGCTGCTCGAGGCGGCTGGCGAGCTCGACCTCGGCGAGGTGCCGGGCGGTGACGTCGCGGCTGGAGCAGTGGACCTCCGCCGGCCGCTCGCCGTCGGGATCGACGACCACCCGGGCGCTGATGTCGAGCCAGCGGTGCGCACCGTCGCGCGTGCGCACCTGGTAGCGCCAGTGGCGCGCCTCGCCGTCCTGCAGCAACGCGGCGAAGGCCTCCCGCGCCCGGCCGCGGTGGTCGCGGTGCACGAAGTCGAGCGCCGTCGTGCCGAGGAGCTCGTCGGGCGTCCAGCCCAGCAGCGTGCGCACCGACGGGGAGACGTAGATGAGCCGCCCGCCGCGGTCGTAGGAGGTGACCACGTCGCTGGAGTTCTCGGCGAGCAGCCGGTAGCGACGCTCGGACTCGCGGGCCGCCGAGCCGTCCCACGAGAAGGCGAGCCCGCCGACGACGCGCCCGTCCTCGTCGGCGATCGGCCGCGCGGCGATCCAGCGGACCGCCCGGCCGAGGCTCAGCGTGAACGTCCGCTCCTCGCCTTCGAGGACGGCCCGGTACTCCGGCTCGACGCGCGCGACGACCTCGGGTGGGAAGTGCTCCGCCAGCGGACGCCCGGCGCTCCGCTGGACGGCCGTGTCGCTGCCCACCCAGCGTCCTCCGCCGGCGAGCCGGACCGCCAGCTGGTCGTCGAAGGCCAGCACCGACGTCCCGGGGATCGTGTCGATGAGCTGGTCGACGAGCACCTCGAGATCGACGAGCTGGCGCTCCAGGCCGCGGTCGATCGAGGGAGCTGGTCGGTAAGGCACGCAAGCCCATCGGCGGACGACGGGCGAGCCTGAAGGCACAGCGTTCACCAGAGCTGGAACATCTCGCCGCGCACTTGGCGCATGCCCGCTCGTCCGGATCCCCGAGGCGCTGCATCCCACGGTCACGGGCGCGCTGCGCGCCGCGCCGTCGCTCCTCGTCGCCGTGCTCGCCGCGGCGGCGCTCAGCCCGGGGACCTCCCGCGCGGCCAACGACGGCGGCGACCCGTGCGCACCGCACCGCGCCGGCGAGCAGTGCGGGGACGGCGCGGGCCGCCAGACGGCCGGAGGCGGCGAGAAGGTGTCCCACGCGGGCTGGCCGGCGATCACCGGCATCCTCTGGAAGGTCACGGCCGCCAGCGGCGGCGCGCACGACAAGACCGGCACCGAGGACAACGACGAGCTCCTCGGCCACCACGGCTCCGACCACCTCATCGGCGGTCCCGGCCGCGACGTCCTGTGGGGCGACTGGGACCCGTCCGGGCAGCCCGGCAGCCAGCAGGACGTCCTGCGCGGCAACGACGGCGGCGACTGGCTCTACTCGAGCCACGGCCACGACGTGCTCGACGCGGGCGCCGGGACCGACCACGTCTGGGCCTACTACGGCTCAGGGACCATCGACTGCGGACCGGGCTACGACGTCGCGCGCATCCGCATGGACGGCGCGTACACGACGAAGAACTGCGAGGTCGTCGGGCACTTCGGCCCGGGGAGCTAGGCCGGGACCGTCCGCTCGGCGGGATCGGCCGCCCAGGTGTGCACGTAGGCGACCGCCCCGTCCAGCGCCGCGTGCAACGGCCGCGTCTCACCCATGGTCCGGGCCAGCAGCAGGCCGCCTTGGAGCGCGGCGAGGAGCGCGAGCGACAACGCCACCGGGTCGGCGTCGGGACGCAGGACACCGCGGTCGCGCATGATCTCCAGGCCGTCGCGGATGAGCGCGGCCCAGCGCTCGAAACCGCTGGCCAAGTCGGCGCGAGAGCCGTCGTTCGAGCCCGTCAGGCCGCCTGCGAGCACGGTGAGGTCGCAGGTGTGGCCGTCCGGGCTGCGCTCGTGGATGTCGACCGACGCGTCGGCCCACGCGCGGAGCGCCTCGAAGCTGTCGAGCGCTCCCACCGTGTCCTGCTGGGCGCTGATGACCGCGTCGGCCTGCGCGGCGATCACCGCGCGGATGAGGCTCCGCTTGCTGTCGAAGTAGTGGTAGAGCTGCGAGCCGCTCACCCCGGCGGCCGCGCGGATGTCGTCCACGGCGGTGGCCGCGACGCCCTGCTCCGCGATCAGCGTCGTGGTGGCCTCGACGATCCGGTCGCGGGTGGCCTGGCCCTTCCGGGTGAGCCGACGTGCCGCGGGCTGCTCGGCGGTGCTCATGCAGCCATCCTACCCCGAATGGGTTGCCCGATCCAGAATGGGCGCTACGGTTATGGACCGATCGACCCATTCCGGTGGTCGGGAACGACAGGAGCCCCACATGCCCTCTTCGAACGGACCCGCTGCAGCCGTGCTGTCGCCGTCCGCGTCAGCCGAGGTCCGGCCCGGCCGCGTGCTCGCCGTGCTGTGCGGCGGCTCGGCCTTCGTGTTCGCCGCGGTGTCCATGGTCAACGTCGGCCTGCCCGACCTGGCCCGCGACATCGGCGCCACCCAGACCCAGGCCCTCTGGGTGGTCAACCTGTACTCGCTGGTCTTCGCGGCGCTCCTGCTCCCGGCCAGCGCGCTGGGCGACATCATCGGCCGGCGCCGCACGTTCGTCTCCGGACTGGCGATCTTCGCCGGCTTCAGTGCGCTGTCCGCGCTGGTACGCGATCCCGTGCTGCTGATCAGCTCGCGTGGCGCCGCCGGCCTCGGTGCCGCGATGGTCATGCCGACGTCGTTGACCATCATCACCGCGACGTTCCCCGTGGAGGAGAAGGGCAAGGCGATCGGCATCTGGGCCGGCGTCTCGGGCGCCTCCGGAACGCTCGGCCTCGTCCTCTCCGGCGCGATGCTGGAGGTCTTCGACTGGACCAGCATCTTCTGGGTGTGCGCCGCCGCCTCGGTGCTCGGCATCGCGGCGACGCTGGCGCTCGTTCCCGAGTCCCGCGACGACGAGGCCGGATCGTTCGACGTGGGCGGCGCGGTCCTGTCGGCCCTCGGACTCGGCGGTGTCGTGTACACGATCATCGAGCAGCCGCAGGACGGTTGGTCGGGGGCCGTGGTCGCCGCGTTCGTCGTCGGTCTGGTCGGGCTGGTCGCGTTCGTCCTCTACGAGCTGCGACGTGCGCAGCCCATGCTCGACCCGCGCCTGTTCGCCAGCCGGTCCTTCGGCACCGGCAGCCTCTCGCTGGTGCTCGGCTTCGGAGCCGCTCTCGGGCTCTTCGTGATCATCTTCCAGTACCTGCAGTACACGCTTGGCTACTCCACCCTCGAGGCGGGTCTCGCCGTGACCGTCCAGGGGGTGGGGATCGTCGGAGCGGCCGGCATGTCCGACAAGCTCGTCCGTCGCCTGGGCCTCGGTCTCACCGGCGGCATCGGGCTGGCGCTGCTCGCCGGGGGCTTCGCGCTGCTCGCCGTGATGAGCGACGCCGACAGCTCCTACTGGGCGCTGCTGCCCGGGCTCCTCGTCGCAGGCGTCGGCCTTGGGCTCTCCAGCGCCTCGGCCACGACATCGGTCCTGCAGGGCGCGCCCGCACATGCGCAGGGCAGCGCCTCCGGCGTCAACAACGCCGCGCGCGAGGTCGGCGGCGCCCTCGGCATCGCGGCGATGGGCTCGGCGCTCAACAGCACCTACGCGGATCACGTCGACCTGACCGGGGTCCCGGCCGGCGCCACCGACGCGGTGCGTGGATCGCTCCCGGCGGCGCTGCAGGTCGCTCAGGGCCTCGGCGACCGCGGCACGCAGCTGGCCGCCAACGCCCAGAGCGCCTTCGTGGACGGCTTCCACACCTCCATCTGGATCGGGACGGCGGCGCTGCTCGTCTCGGCTGCGGTGCTGCTGGCGGTGGGGCCCCGTCGAGGCCAGGCGCGCGCCGACCTCGGTCGCGGCCCCGACGGCGGCGGAAGCACCCTCGAACGCCAGACCAGCGACGTGCCGGTGGGCGCCGCCT
Organism: uncultured Solirubrobacteraceae bacterium; assembly: GCA_964250185.1. Lineage (GTDB taxonomy): Bacteria > Actinomycetota > Thermoleophilia > Solirubrobacterales > Solirubrobacteraceae > Paraconexibacter. The sequence continues at coordinate 8,125 of CAXUES010000060.1, forward strand.
GACCTCGGGCCAGCGAGTCGCGCGTCAGCGCGTAGGTGTGGGCGCAGCGCTCGTCCACCGAGGGCGGCTCACGGGGTGACGACGTTCCAGGGCTCGATGCGGTGGCTCGTCACGAGCCCCGCCGCGACGTACGGGTCGCGGGCGAGGAACGCCTCGGCCGCCGCCTCGCTCGTGAAGGCGAACAGGCCGCCGCGCGGTGGATCGCCCACGGCGCCCGCGATGCGGAGGTCGCCCGAGGCGTAGGCCTCGGCGATGGCGGCACGGAAGCTCTCCCGGTGCGGCGCGCGGCGCTCGACGATGTCGCCCACGTAGTCGTACGCGAGGAGGGCGAGATGCTCCATGGCCCGGAGCCTAGGCTGGCGCTTCGGATCTATGGCAACGTGTCCGAGGGGTCATAAGATAGATTATCGAGCGCAGTACGAGCGCCCGAGCATGGCTTGGGACCGCCGAGATCTCAGCCGAAGTCCGAGCGCACCGACGAGGCCGAGCCGGCGACGTTGCAGGCGATCGGGCCGTCGCTCGCCGCCGTCAAGGACTGGACTCTCCTGCTCGGCCCGGGTTCGTCGTCGGGATCGGCAACGCCCTGATCCTGGGCTACCTGATGTACCGCTCGGGCCTCGTGCCCCGCCGGATGGCGCTGCTCGGGCTCGTCGGCGGCCCGCTGATCTGCCTCTCGGGCACCGCCGTCCCGTTCGGCGCCATCGAGCAGGGATCGGCCGTGCAGAGCATCGCGACCGTCCCCGAGTTCCTCTGGGAGCTGTCGCTCGGCGTCTACCTCGCCGCCAAGGGCTTCAGGTCGTCGTCGGCCCGCACGGACGAGACCCCTGACGCGCCGGCCGTCCGCCTCCCGACGCCGGTGGTGATCGCGCCCGCCGCGGCGGCGTAGGCAGCCGTCCGTGACGTGCCAAGGTCGGGGGCATGCAGCAAGCGGTCCGCGACGGCGTCGAGCACATCATCCCGGTCATCGAGGCGATCGGTGCGCTGGTCGTCATCGTCGGCGTGCTCATCGCGTTCGTCACCTGGGCGGTCAGCGAGGTGCGCTCACGGGCGATGGGCTCCGAGGAGGGCGTCCGCCTGACGCTGGGGCGCTTCCTCGCCCTCGGCCTCGAGTTCCAGCTCGGCGCCGACATCCTGGGCACCGCCGTGTCGCCGAGCTGGGACCAGATCGGCCGCCTCGGCGCCATCGCGGGCATCAGGACGCTGCTCAACTACTTCCTCGCCCGGGAGCTCGACCGCTCCCACGCGCAGGACGCCGGCACCTCCCCCGAGCAGCGCCACGCGTCCGGCGGCTCGGCCGCGCGCGCGTGAGCCGACCGCGGCCCGAGCGGCCCTAGGTTCTTCGGCGATGCCGACGCACGACGCCGCCGACGACCTGCTCGAGGAGCTCGGCGCGGAGATCGCCGCGGCGCACGACCGGCTCGGCCACGAGCTCGGGTGGCAGCTGCTGCAGTCGCCGGCCCGGACCCTCGAGGACCCGACGCGCCTGGCGCTCGTCGGCCTCAACCCGGGCGGCGACCAGTTCGAGGCGCCCAAGCTGAGCAACGAGGCCGGCAACGCCTATCGCGTCGAGGGCTGGGGCGCCGACGGCGCACCCAACCGGCTGCAGCAGCAGATCGCGACGTTCTACGACCTGCTCGCCACGCGCCTCGGCGGCACGACGTCCGCCGCCGAGCTCATGGACGGCACCCTCACGACGAGCTTCTGCCCGTTCCGGTCCCCCGACTGGCAGCGGCTCGCCGCCCGGCAGGAGTCCGTCGAGGCCTCCCGCGAGCTCTGGGACGAGCTGCTCACCCACGTCTGGCCGTCGGTCTTCGTCTGCCTCGGGGAGCTCGCCGCCACCGAGATCGGCGCGGCGCTCCAGCGCGGCGGAGCGCTGCGGTCCGGCACCAGCGCCGTGTCGGTGAACTGGGGCAAGGCCACCTGCGCCGCGACGCTGTACCGGTCCGACCGTGGCGACGTGCTGGTCGTGCGCCTGCCGAGCCTCACGCGGTTCTCGATCTTCGGACGCGCCGCGTCCGAGGACGTGGTCGACGTGCTGATCGAGGACATCGCCGCGACGCTCGAACGCGCCGACGCCGACTGAGGCGAGCAGCGACGTGCGGGCCCTACGCCGGCGCCAGCACGAGGGCGCCGTCGGGTCCCCGGCCGAGCACCCCGGGGTCGGCGAGGTCGCCCAGGGCCGTGGTGACCGTCGGGCGCTGGGCGCCGATGAGCTTGCCGATCTGCATGTGGGTCAACGGGACGGGCAGGTGGACGCCGTCGGCGCGGACGTCGCCGAAGCGATCCGCCAGGAGCCGCAGCAGGGTGAGCACCCGGTCGTCGGCCCGGGGCATGTGCGCCACCGTGCGCAGGTCGGCCTGGACGCGCTGCTGGCGCAGGAGGGCGGCGGCGAGCGACGCGCCGACCTGCGGCTGGCGCTCGGTCACCTGGCGCAGCGACCGCACCAGGCACAGCCGCGCCTCGGTGAGGGCGACGACGCGGGCCGGCGCCGGCCCGGAGAAGACGTCGCCCACGGCCAGCACCTCGGCCGAGCGCTTGCGGTCGAGCTCGTGCTCCACGAAGAGGATGCCCGACAGGACGAGCACGACCGGCGCGCTCGCGCGGCGCACGTCGTCGAGCTGCCCACCGGCCGGGAGGTCCACGGCCGCGCCGACGCGGCCGAGGACCTGCTCGGTGAGGTCCTCGCTCTCAGGTGATGAGCGGACGTGGGCCACGATCGGACCTCAGGTACCCGGACGCCCGAGCGGCGAAGACGTCCCGTACGGACACCGACGGGCGGATCGGCGCTGAGCCCGGGCATCCTCCAGGTGTGGACATCGACAACAAGCAGGGCCACTTCGTGACGATGCTCGGCTCGTGCTGGGACGACGCGCTGATCGCCGGGCTGCCGATGCGCCTGGAGCTCTGGGACGGGAGCGTCCGCGAAGGCGTTCCCGCCTCGCCCGCGCAGCTCAAGGACGACGACGCGGACGAGCTGGACCACACGGGCATCGCCGAGCACCTGGAGCTCGGCGGCGTCACCGTCTACGCCCACGAGGTCCGCTCCTACGCCGCCTTCCTGCCCGAGAGCCACCGCCCGACCGAGTCCTGACGGACCCCCGGCCGCGCGCCGGGCTCACACGGCCTGCGCGGCCGCGTAACCCGACGCCCAGGCCCACTGGAAGTTGAAGCCGCCCAGGTGGCCGCTGACGTCCAGCACCTCGCCGACGAAGTACAGGCCCGGGCTGAGGCGCGACTCCATCGTCTTGGAGGACACCTCGCGGGCGTCCACCCCGCCCAGCGTCACCTCGGCGGTGCGATAGCCCTCGGTGCCGCCCGGCACCACCTGCCAGGCGTTGAGCCGGCCGGCGACGTCGCGCAGGTCGGCCGGGGTGAGCTGCCTCATCGGGCGGGACGCCGATCCGAGCCAGTGGTCGACCAGGAGCGTCGCCGTCCGCCGGGTGAGCACCTCGCCCAGCACCGTCCGCAGCTCGCTGTCGGGCCGCGCCGCCCGCCGGTCGCACAGCCACTCGAAGGCGTCGCGATCCGGGAGCAGGTCGATCTCCACCGCGTCCCCGGGCTGCCAGAACGACGAGATCTGCAGGATGGCCGGGCCGCTGAGGCCG
>CAXUES010000061.1:0-7529 GCA_964250185.1 uncultured Solirubrobacteraceae bacterium
CTCCGGATGGACCCTGGCGACGCTCGGCGCGCAGCTGCGCGGCAAGGGCGCCGGCCCGGTCCACCCGCTGGCGCTGCTCCTGGCGGGCGCCTGAGGGCTAGGAGGCCCCGCAGGACCCCATGAGCTCGGCGAGCGTGGGAGCCCTGACGGGCAGGGCGGAGGCGGCCTCGGGCCGCATCCCGTCCAGGACCATGCCGAGGTAGCGGCGCCAGAGGTCCGGGGCGACCGCCGCACCCGAGCCGCACTTCCCGGTGGCGCCGCCGATGGCGCACAGCAGGAAGGGGACGTCCTCCGCCCGCAGGTCGTCGCGGACGCGGCCCGCGGCCTGCGCCCGCTCGATGAGCGTGGCCAGGCCGGCCATGCGCTCGCGGTTGCGCCGCTGCAGGGTCGGCTCGCCGAAGAGCTCCGGGCCGACCGACTCGAGGAAGCCCCGGTCGCGGGCCTGGATCTCCGCGCAGGCGGTCAGGACGTGGACGAGGCCCTCCCACGGGTCGTCCATCGCCTCGGCCTCGGCCACGGCGGCCTGGACGTCGTCGAAGCCGACCTCCAGGCTGGCGAGCAGGAGGTCGTGCTTGGTGGGGAAGTGGCGGAACAGCGTCCCGGCACCGACGCCGGCGCGCTTGGCGATCTCGGCCACGCTCGCGTCGGCGCCCTGCTCGGCGAACACCGCGGTGGCCGCCTCGAGCACGCGTTCGCGGTTGCGACGGGCGTCCGCGCGGAGCGGGCGGACCACGTCCTCCGCCTCACCCGCGTCCGCGCTGCTCGTCGCGACCACCGTGTTCATCAGCACAGGCTAGCTCCGCTCGAGGCCTCAGACCTCGGCGTAGACGCCAGCCGTCTCGATCTCGGCCTCCTCCTCCAGCGTCCGCTCCTCGGCGGGCGCGACCTCGTCGCGCAGCACGAGCGCCGCGGCCGCGATGGCCAGGACGACGATGCCGGCGGCGATGAAGTACGCGACGTGGAAGCCCGCGTTCAGCGCCTCCACCGGGTTGACGCCGTCGCCCAGCCGGGAGGTCGTGCGCTCCGCGGCGAAGGTCGCCAGGACCGACAGCGCGACCGCGCCGCCGACCTGCATCGACGTGTTGACCAGGCCGGAGGCGATGCCGGAGTCCTCCGGCGTGGCCCCGGACATCGCCAGGCCCATGATCGACGGGAAGCTCAGGCCGGCACCCAGGCCGATCAGCAGCATCGACGGCAGCATGTTGGCCACGTAGGCCCCGTCCACCGGCGTCTGCGTGAAGAGCAGGACGCTCGCGGCGATGAGCGTCAGGCCGCCCATGAGCACCTTGCGCGGGCCGAAGCGCTCGCTCAGCGGCTGGGCACCCCGCGTGGAGGCGGCGCCGATGAGCAGCGTCATCGGCAGGAAGGCCAGGCCGATCTCGATCGGGCTGTAGCCCAGGACCTCGCCGGCGTAGCGCGCGCCGAAGAAGAAGACGCTGAACATGCCGGCGAGCACGCCGAGCAGGACGAGGTTCGCCCCGGTGACGTTGCGCGAGCGGAAGATGCGCAGCGGCAGCAGCGGGTGGGCGATCCGGGCCTGGCGGACGACGAAGCCGGTGAGCAGGACGAGCGCGACGACGGCGAGGCCGAGCGTCTGCGTGGAGCCCCAGCCCTCGCGCTCGACGCCGACGATCGCGTAGACGGCGATCATCAGGCCGGCGGTCAGCATGAGCGCGCCCGCCACGTCGACCTTGTTCTCCTTGAGCCCCAGGCCGGGACGGGCGGGGACCAGGCGACGGGCCAGGACGACGGTCGCGATGCCGATCGGCACGTTGACGATGAAGATCCAGTGCCAGCTCAGGACGTCGGTGAGGACGCCGCCGAGGAGCAGCCCCAGCGAGCCGCCGGCCGAGGCCACGAACGAGTACACGCCGATCGCCTCGCCCTGCTCGCGCGGGGACTGGAACATCGTGATGATCATCCCGAGGATCACGGAGGACCCGAGGGCGCCGCCGACGCCCTGCAGGAAGCGCGCGCCGATGAGCACCTCCTGGCTCTCGGCCAGGCCGCAGAGCAGCGAGGCGAAGGTGAACAGCGACATGCCCAGCAGGAACATCCGGCGCTGGCCGATGAGGTCGCCGATGCGGCCCGAGAGCATCAGCAGGCCGCCGAAGGGGATCAGGTAGGCGTTCAGCACCCAGGTCAGGTTGCCGTCGGAGAACTTCAGGCTGTCCTTCAGGACGGGCAGCGCGGTGTTCACGATCGTGCCGTCGAGGACGATCATCAACATGCCCAGGCAGAGCACGTAGAGCGCGATCCTGTCGCGGCGTCGGTCGGAGGTGGAGGTGGGTGCAGTGCTCACGTCGGCGTCTCCCAAAGGGATCGAGGAGCGCCGGGAGGACCGGCGCGAGGAGCGGATCGAGCCCCCGAACAAGCGGAGCGTGCGATCCGGATGGCACCGTAGCACGACCGGATCGTGCGCTCCGCTTAGCTGCGGGAACTACCGGACGGGGCGCCCGGGGCATCGGCGAAGGCGAAGAGCGAGAGCTCGGCGGGGGCGCTGTCGCTCGCGCCGTACAGCACGGCGACGCCCGTCTCGGCGAGGGCGCCGAGGGCCCGGGTGAGCGTCGCGCCGCCCACCCCCTCGCAGATGAGCGCGAACGGGCCCTGCGCCTCACCGACGTCGGCGACGACCTCGGTGGCGCCCGCGGCGCGGACCGCGTCGGCCTTGGCGGCGCGCGCGACGGCGGTGACGCGGGCGCCCGACGCCGCCGCGAGCTGGACGGCGGCCAGGCCGACGCCGCCGGAGGCGCCCGTGACCAGGACGCGCTCCCCGAGCAGCGCGCCGCCGCGGCGGACCGCGTTGAGCGCGGTGAGCCCGGCGCCCGGCAGCGCCGCGGCGATCCCGTCCTCGACGCCCTCGGGGATCGCTGCGATGCGGGCGGCGTCAACGAGCGCGTACTCGGCCCAGCTGTGCCAGTCGGCCAGGCCCGCCACGCGTGTGTCGAGCACGACGCCCTCCGGACGCTCGGTGCCCGGCCCGAGGGCGACGACCTCCCCCGCGACGTCCTGGCCGGGCTGCCAGCCGTCGCCGCGGGGCGCACGAGCGACAGCTCCCCGCGGTTGACGCCGAACGCGCGCACGCGCAGGAGCACCTCGCCCGGCCCCGGCGTGGGCGCGGGGAGCGGCGTGGGCATGCCGCAGCATGGCGCCTAGCCCGGCAGCCCCAGCTCGTCGCGCAGCGTCCCGCCGGCGTAGTCCCCGCGCAGCGAGCCGCGCTCCTGCAGCAGCGGAGCCACCCGGTCGGCGAACTCCGCCATGCCGCCCGGCGTGATGTGGGGGATCAGGACGAACCCGTCGCAGGCGTCGGCCTGCACGTAGCGGTCGATCTCCGCGGCGACGGTCTCCGCCGAGCCGACGAAGGAGTGCCGCGAGCGGGTGCGGACCATCACGTCGCGCAACGACAGCCGCTCGCGCGTGGCGAGCTCCCGCAGCTCCTCGACCACGGCCTGGCGGCGGCCGGCGAAGGCGCGAGCGGGGATGCTCCCGGGGGCGATGGTGATCTCCCCCTCGACCGGCTCGAGGTCGGGCAGCGGCCCGTCGGGGTCGTGGTCGGAGAGGTCCCGGTTCCACAGCTGCTCGGCGAAGACGATCGCCGTCGGCCCGGAGACCTGCGCGTAGCGGACGAGCTCGGCGCGCTCGGCGGCGTCGGCGTCGGTGTCGCCCAGGACGAACGTCGCGCCGGGCAGCACGAGCAGCTCGTCGGCGCCACGGCCGTGGGCCGGCAGCCGCCGCTTGACGTCGGCCACGAAGGCCTGGCCCTCCTCCAGGCTGCCGTGGCGGGTGAAGATCGCGTCCGCGCGCGCCGCGGCGAACTCGCGGCCCGCGTCGGAGTCGCCGGCCTGCAGGATGACCGGGCGGCCCTGCGGCGGCGGGGCGAGGTCCCACGTGCCCTGCACGTCGACCTGCGAGCCCGAGGCCGCGTAGGGACCGGGGCCCTGCGCCCACAGCCGGTCACAGAGCTCGAGCACCTGCTCGGCACGGGCGTAGCGCTCGGGGTAGGGCAGGTAGGCGCCGCGGCGGAAGTTCGCCCCGCTCACCGCGTCGGTCGAGGTGACGAGGTTCCAGGCCGCGCGGCCGCCGGAGAGGTGGTCGAGCGTCGCGAGCTGGCGGGCGGTCTCCACGGGCTCGTGGTAGGTCGTGGTCAGCGTCGCGCACAGCCCGATGTGCTCCGTGACCGCCGCGAGCGCGCTCAGGACCGTCATCGAGTCGGGCCGGCCGACCACGTCGAGGTCGTGCAGGTGCCCGGCGTGCTCGCGCAGGCTCAGGCCCTCGGCGAGGAAGACCATGTCCATCCGCCCGCGCTCGGCCGCCTGCGCGAACTCGGCGAACGCCGCGAAGTCGATGTGGCTGCCCGAGGCGGGATCGCTCCAGACCGTCGTGTTGTTGACCCCCGGGAAGTGGGCGGCCAGCCGGACCTGCTTGCGGGGCACGGCGGTGCTCATCGACCCGCCGCCACGGCGTAGCGGTTGACGGCGGGCGGGAGGCCGAAGCGCTCGCGCAGCGTGCCGGTGCGGGAACCGGCCTCCTCGGGGGCCACGTCGCCGAGCCGCAGCCACGGCGTCCCGTCGCCCGGGTCCTCCGTGCCCACGACGACGTCGGCGCCGACGCGGGCGGCCAGGGGCTGCGCGGCGGCGACGAGCAGGCTCCCCTGCGGCGGGCGCGGGGTGATCGACGGCCCGCGCACGGCGAGGTGCGCGCCGCGGAAGTCGACGTGGTGCACGCGGTCGCGGTCCAGGAACCGCCCCGCGGCGGCGTCGCGGACCTCGGCGCCGTCCTCCCAGGAGTCCCACAGCGCGCGGACGGCCTCGACGTGCTCGGCGGCGTCGGCGAGCGGGTCGGCCGGCGCCGGCCACGTCGTCGTGCGACCGTCCTCGTCACCCACCTCGACGAGCCAGCCCGCGCGGCCGCCGCTGACCACGTCGATGGTGGCGAGCTGCGTGGAGACGTGGAAGGGCTCGGTGGTGGCGGTCGGGAGCCGCACGAGGATCCCGATGTGGGAGGTCCGCGCGGCCACGAAGGCCGCCACGAGCGCCGCGTCTCCGGGGCCCGGCTCGATGACCACGACATCGAAGCCGGCCTCCTCGGCGGCCTGGGCGCGGGCCGCCCAGCGCGCCGGGTCCGGCGTGGGCGATGCGTCGGCGAGGGCGGTTCCGGAGAGCGGGTGCATGGGCGTCAGGACGAGCCTGGCTCGCCGATCGACATGCTAGGAAAGGGCGCATGCTGCTCTCGCTGCTCGACCAGGCGCCGCGGCGCGAGGGAGGCTCCCCCACCCACCCGTTCGACGACATGCTCGCGCTCGCGCAGCTCGCCGACGCCGAGGGCTTCACCCGGTTCTGGGTCTCCGAGCACCACGCGATCGGCAGCGTGTCGGTCGGCGCGCCCGAGGTCGTCGTCGGGATGCTCGCCGCACGCACCTCACGCGTGCGCGTGGGCTCGGGCGGCATCCTGCTGCCCAACCACCGCCCGATCCACGTCGCCGAGCAGTTCCTCGCTCTGGAGGCGCTCGCCCCGGGGCGGATCGACCTGGGCATCGGGCGCTCGGAGGGCGCGCTGGACCCGGCGACCGTCCGCGCCTTCGCCCGGCCGGACGACAACGCCCACGGGGGCGGGTTCGAGGCGCAGCTCGACGAGCTGCTGGCCTTTGCGGGCGTCGTCCCGCTGCCCGACGACCACCCCCTCGCCTCGGTGCGCGCGGTGCCCCGCGACGTGCCGCTGCCGCCCGTCTTCCTGCTCGGCTCCAGCGCCAACTCGGCGGCCAACGCCGCCCGGCGTGGCTTCGGGTACGCCTTCGCCGCGCACACGAACCCCGACGGCGCCGCGGAGGCACTGCGCACCTACCGCGCGGAGTTCGCGCCCGCCCGGGCGGGCGACCGCCCCCATGCGATCCTCGCGCTGAAGGTCATGTGCGGGCGCGACGACGAGCACGCGCAGGCGCTCGCCGCGCCCTCGCACCTGTCCATGGTCCAGAGCCGCCTGGGCTCCCACGCCGGCCTCAAGCCGGTCGAGGAGGCGCTCGCCCACGTGTGGACCGAGGAGGAGCGCACCGCCGAGGCCAAGCACGTCGACGTGCGCGCCGACGTCGTCGGCGGCCCGGAGCAGGTCCGTGCGGCGATCGAGTCGGCCGTGCGCGACAGCGGCGCCGACGAGGTCATCGCGATCACCAACACGTCGGACGCCGACGAGCGCCTCGAGGCCTGCCGGCGCCTCGCGCGGACGTTCGCGCTCGCGCACGCCTGAGCCCCGGCGTGGGAGGGTCGGCGCATGCCGACGCGCCGCCCCGACCGCCGCGACGTGCGCTTCAGCTCCTCGGGCAGCGCCTGCGCGGCGTGGCTGTACCTCCCGGAGGCCGACGCGCCGGCACCCGTGATCGTCATGGCGCACGGGCTCGGCGCCGTCCGCGACATGCGCCTGGACGCCTTCGCCGAGCGCTTCCGGGCGGCGGGCTACGCGTGCCTGGTCTTCGACTACCGCCACTTCGGCTCCAGCGAGGGGCAGCCGCGGCAGCTGCTGGACATCGGCCGCCAGCTCGAGGACTGGCGCGCGGCGCTGACCTACGTCCGGGGCCTCGACGAGGTCGACGGGGAGCGGGCCGTCGTCTGGGGCACGTCGTTCGGCGGCGGCCACGCGATCGTCATCGCCGCCGAGGACGCCGGGCTGGCCGCGGCGATCGCGCAGTGCCCGTTCACCGACGGGATCGCCTCGCTGCGCGCGATGGCGCCCGCCTCGGCCGCGCGGGTCACGGCGCTGGCCGTCCGTGACGCCCTGGCCGCGCGCGTGGGCCGCGCGCCGGTCATGGTCGCCACCGCCGGCGAGCCCGGTTCGACCGCGCTCATGACCGCGCCGGACGTCGTGCCGGGCTACCTCGGCCTGGTCACCGACGACATGCCGTTCGTCAACCACGTCGCCGCGCGCATCGGCCTCGTCGTGGGCCTGCACCGCCCGGGCCGCCGCCTGGCCGACGTCGGGGCGCCCATGCTCCTGTGCGTCTGCGAGCGCGACTCGGTCGCGCCGGCGGCGGCGACGCTGCGCCACGCCCGCCGCGGGCGCTCCTGCGAGGTGCGCACCTACGAGGAGGGGCACTTCGACATCTACGTCGGGCCGGGGTTCGAGCGGGTCGTCAGCGACCAGCTCGCGTTCCTCGCGCGGCACGTGCCCGTCGGGGCGGCCGCCTAGAGCTCGGCGGCGATCGCCTCCGCGGCGGCAGCGCCGGCGCGCACGGCGCCGTCCATGTAGCCCGTCCACACCGGGGAGCTCTCCGTGGAGGCGAAGTGGATCGGCCCCTGCGGCTCCAGCAGCGCGCTGGTGAACCCGGTGAGCACGCCCGGGCCGGGCACGGCGACCGGGCAGCCGCGGTGCAGCGGCAGCTCGTCCCAGAGCACGTCCATGTACTCGCGCGGCGCGCGGGCCTGCGCCCCGAAGTACGTCGCGAACTGCTCCAGGCACAGCGAGCGGCGCGCGTCCGCGCTCAGCGTGGAGAAGTCGCGGGCGTCCTGCCCGTCGATGAAGCCCATCATCACGCCGGGGGA
>CAXUES010000061.1:7539-9051 GCA_964250185.1 uncultured Solirubrobacteraceae bacterium
CCCTGGTCGCTCGTGGCCTGGCCCGTCAGCCCCGCGTCGCGCCAGAAGGGCCGGTCGTAGACGGCGATCGACTTGCCGATGGACCCGAACGGCAGCCGCTGGCGCACCTGGTCGGCGCGCGCGGCGAGGCCGGGCTCGAAGACGATCCGGGTGACCATCGTCGGCGGCACCGCGACGAGCACGCGCCGCGCGGCGACCGTGCGCTTGTCGCCGATGACCAGGCAGCCCGCGTCGGTCGTGCGGATGGTGCGCACGGGCTCCGCCAGGCTCACCGTCCCCTTGCCCAGCCGCCGGGCGAGCGCCTCGGGGATCTGCTGGGAGCCGCCGGTGAACTGGCGCTCCTGCGCGCCACCCGAGGTGTCGACCAGGAGGTTCAGCGACCCGGCCGCGTGGATGTAGGACAGGACGTAGAGCAGCGAGACGTCGCGGGACTCCACGCTGAAGACCGCGTTGATGGCGAGGTCGAGGAGCTTGCGCGCCCCCGTCGTGACGGCGTTGGCCAGCTTCCAGGTCTCGAAGCTCTGCCCGTCCCACTCGTCGGCCCGGGCCGCCGCCCACGGCTGGGCCGGGTCGACGTCCTGGGCCATCTGGTCCAGGCGCGAGATGAGCGTGACCGCCTCGATCAGCGCGGCCGGGTCCAGCGGCGGCACGGTGCCCGTGTAGGTCGAGCGGCGGCCGTCGAAGAAGAGGACGTTCTCCCCGTCGTCGTAGGTCGGGTAGGTCGCCACGCCGAGCTCGTCGGCCAGCGCCGCGATGCGGTCCTGCGTCGGGCCGATGAAGGTCGCGCCGAGGTTGAGCGGCGTCCCGTCGGAGGCGGTCCGGGTCCAGACCCGCCCGCCGACGCGGTCGTCGGACTCCATGACGTGGACCGAGTGCCCAGCGGCCTTGAGCGCGCGGGCGGCGGTGAGCCCGGTCAGCCCGGCGCCCACGACGCAGACGTCCACCCCGTTGCGGCGGTTGCCGACCCGCGTGCGGCGGGACGCGGCCTCGGCGGGGTCAGCGCCGCCCGCGGCGCCCACCGCGAGGGCGGTCGCGCCGGCCCCGGCGAGGAAGCGCCGCCGGGAGACATCGTGGTGCTGCTCGGCGTGCGGGTCGGTCACGTGGGCCTTCCTGGGGTTGACGCAGGACGCCGCGAACCTATAGGGACCTCGATCGTGCCCGCAACCCGCGTCGTCGCGCCCCTCGCCCTCCTGCTCGCCTGCGCCCTGGCGCCCGCCGCCCGCGCGGCGACCTACGCGCCGGCCTCCACGCAGGACGGCGTCCACGGCGCGTGCACGCCGGCGGTCTGCTCGCTGCGCGACGCGGTGCAGGCGGCCGATGCCTCGCCGGGCGACGACGTGGTCGTGCTGGCGGCCGGCAGCTACCGGCTCACCACGGGCGGCCGGGGCGAGGACGCCGCGGCCACGGGCGACCTCGAGCAGCTGCTCGCCGGTCGCCGGCCAGACCTCCTTGCCCAGGTACGCCGCGAGCCGCGAGCGCTCCTCGACGTCGGCCTCCGTCATGCCCTCGGGC
>CAXUES010000061.1:9061-9851 GCA_964250185.1 uncultured Solirubrobacteraceae bacterium
GACGTCGCCGACGCGGCCGCGTCCGGGTCGCTGGAGGTGCGCGGCGCGGGCGCCCGCACCACCACGATCGACGCGAGCGGCCTGGCCGGCGGCGACCGCATCTTCGACGTGCTCCGCGGCGGCGCGCTCGCCCTCTCCCACCTCGCGCTGACCGGGGGCAACGCCGGCGACGACCAGGGCGGCGGGGCGGTCGCGGTCGTCGGCGCGACCTCCTCGCTCACGGCCTCCGAGGTGACGATGGCCGGCAACGCCGCCACCACGGCCGACGGCGGCTACGGCGGCGGCGGCGCGCTGCAGACCGCCGGGACGACCACGCTGGACCGCGTCACGCTCTCCGGCAACCGCGCGGCCGGGGACGGCGGCGCGCTCCTGCAGGACGGCGGCGACCTCACGGTCACCAACGCCACGCTGGCGGGCAACCGCGTCGACACGAGCCTGGCTCCGGACCAGGCCTACGCGGCCGTGGGCGGGGCGGCGGAGCTCGGCGGCGACAGCGCGACGCTCACGGGCGTCACCGTCGTGGGCAACGCGATCGACGACCCGGACGGCGGGACGGGCCGCTCCTCGGCCATCGAGGTCGACCCGGCGAGCCGGCACGCGTTCGCCGGCCTGCTCGTGGCGGGCAACACCGCGAGCCCGGCGATCACCGCCGCGGACCCCGGCGCGGCCCGAGCGTGCGCGGCGCCGCTGCAGGCCGTGCCGGACACCCCCGCCGACCTCGACGACGACGGCTCGTGCTTCGCAGGCACGGGCGCGCTGCACGCCGCGCCGCGGCTCGGCCCGCTCGGCG
>CAXUES010000061.1:9861-11711 GCA_964250185.1 uncultured Solirubrobacteraceae bacterium
CCAAGCCGATCGAGGAGTTCCGCTACGAGGAAGGCCCGCTCGGCGCCAACGGCGGAGAGACCGACACCGTCCCCCTGCTGGCGGGCAGCCCGGGCGTCGACGCAGGCGCCTCGGCCGGCCTGCCCGCGACCGACCAGCGCGGAGCGCCCCGCGTGGGCGCGCCCGACCTCGGCGCCTACGAGTCCCCGGCGGGCGGCGGCAGCGGCACCCCCGGAGCGGGAGCGCCCGGCACCTCCGGCGGCCCGGGCTCCGCCAGCCGCCCCGCGCCGACGCGGGTCTCCCTCGCGGTCGCCCCGCGGCGCGACCGCACGCGGCCCTTCCGCTTCGCCGCCTCGGGCCGCGTGTCGCTGCCCGCCGGCGTGAGCGCCGCGCGCGGCTGCCGCGGCCGCGTGAGCGTCGAGCTGCGCTCCGGCGGCCGCGTGCTCGCCACGCGGACGGTCACCCTGCGCACGTCCTGCCGCTACGCCGCGACGCTCCGCCTCCCCGCGGCCCGCCGCGGGCGGGTGCGCGCGTCCTTCCGCGGGAACGCCGCCCTGCGGCCGCGCGCCTCGCGCGTGGTCGCCGTCCGCGCGGGCGCCGGCTCGGCGGTCTAGCCTCGCGCCATGGTCGACGTCACCAGGCAGGACCGCTTCGTCCTGCGCCAGCGGGTCAGGCTCGTGATCAACCAGTACGGGTTCTCCGTCCCCGAGGGCGACGGGGAGGGCGAGCCGTTCTGCTTCGTCGAGCAGGCGCGCTTCAAGTTCAAGGAGGACATCCGCTTCTTCACGGACGAGGGCAAGGGGACCGAGCTGCTGCGCATCAAGGCGCGCCAGCGCTTCGACCCGCGGGCCCGGTACGACGTCACGCTCCCGGGCGGCGCCCCGCTCGGCGCGATCCAGAAGGTCTTCGGCAAGTCGCTCCTGCGCTCGACGTTCACGCTCTTCGACGCGGACGGCGAGGAGCTCTGCGAGGCGCGCGAGCGCTCGCTGCCCACGGCGCTGCTGCGGCGGCTGGTCGGCTTCCTCCCCTACGTCGGGAACGTCGCGGACTTCCTGCCGATCCCCTACGACTTCGAGTTCCGGCGCGGCGACCGGGTCCTGGGCGCCAACGTGCGCCGGCGGTGGTCGTGGCGCGACGTCTACGACCTGGACTTCACCGCCGACCCGGAGCGGACGATCGACCGCCGGCTCGTGCTCGCCGTGGCGGTCGGGATGGACGCGCTGCAGGCGCGCTGATGCGCGCCTACGTCCACGGGCACGCGTCGCTGGAGGGCCGGCGGCTGCAGGACCAGGCGACGACGCTCGTCGAGCTCCTCCACGGCGACACGGGCTACGCACCGGGCTCGCGCGTGCTCGAGGCGGGCTGCGGCGTCGGCGCGCAGACCGTCACGCTGGCGCAGCGCAGCCCGGGGGCGCACATCACCGCAGTGGAGATCGCCCCCGCCTCGGTGGCCGCCGCCCGCGAGCGCATCGCGGCCGCCGGGCTCCCGGACGTCGAGGTCGTGCAGGGCGATCTCCACGAGCTGCCCTTCGCCCCGGGCTCCTTCGACCACGTCTTCGTCTGCTTCGTGCTGGAGCACCTCCCCGATCCCGACCGCGCGCTGCGGGCGCTGCGGGCGCTCCTGCGCCCCGGTGGGACGCTGACCGCCATCGAAGGCGAGCAGCCCAGCCCCGACGAGTGCACCGACACCTCGACCTCCGAGGGCCTCGCCTGGTCGCCGCAGTGCCCGGCCTCCAGCAGCACGGCCTTCACGTGCGCCAGCAGGTCGCCGTGGACGGTCTTGTCGCGGTCGTGCGCACGCGCGAGGTTGTCGCCGACGAGCTCGGCGTGCCGCAGCTCGATCGCCTCCGTGGAGGCGTTCGCGGGCAGGC
>CAXUES010000062.1:0-7947 GCA_964250185.1 uncultured Solirubrobacteraceae bacterium
CGCTCGTCGACGATGAGGAGGGCGCCCTCGGCGTCGGCGCGTGCCCGCGCGGCCACGAGCTCGGCGGGGTCCACGCCGGCCTCGACGACCACCGCGTCGCGCTCGCCGCCCAGGCGGCCGCGCCCTGCGCGCTCGGCGAGCTCGGCGGCCAGCGCGAGCGCCTCCTCCGCGCCGCCGACGAGCGCGACGTGCTCGAGAGCCTCCGGCGCGAGCGCGAGCAGGAGCTCCTCGGCGGTCGCGGCGTCGGCGGCGGGCGCGTCGAGGAGCTGCGGGTGGCGGTGGCCGAAGGGCGCGGCGCCGGCCCCGCTGGTCGCGTCGAGGACCGAGCGGCCGTCGTCGAGCTCGATGCGGGTGCCGTGCGCGGTGGGGGGATCTGCCGCCATCGCTTGTAGCTTGCCGCCCCGGTGCCCTTCCTGGAGCGACGCTTCCACCTGACCGAGCGCGGGACGACGGTCCGCACCGAGGTCCTCGGCGGCCTAGGGACGTTCCTGACGATGAGCTACATCCTCTTCGTCAACCCCGCGATCCTCTCCGCGGCGGGCGTGCCCTTCGCGGGCGTCGCGGTGGCGACGGCCCTGGCCGCGGCGATCGCCACCGCCGCGATGGGCCTCATCTCGAACTACCCGTTCGCGCTGGCCAGCGGCCTGGGGATCAACGCGGTGGTCGCCTTCGACATCGTCCTCGGCCGCGGCGTGCCCTGGCCCGTCGGCATGGCCTGCATCGTCATCGAGGGCCTGCTGGCGCTCGTGCTCGTGGTCGCCGGCCTGCGCGAGGCGGTCGTCCGGGCGATCCCGCTGTCGCTGAAGTACGCGATCGCGGTCGGCATCGGCCTGTTCATCACGCTGGTCGGCCTGCGCGACGGCGGGATCGTCGTCAACGACCCCGCCACGGGCATCGCACTGGGCGACCTGTCGGCCGGGCCGCCGCTCATCGCGCTGGCCGGGACGTTCGTCGCCGCCGCGCTGACCATCCGCGGCGTCCGCGGGGCGATCCTGCTCGGGATCCTCACCGCGACGGTCCTCGGGCTCGTCTTCGGCGTGCTCGACGGACCCGACGGCATCGCCGACGTCCCGGGCTCGGGCGCCTTCGCGACGATCGGCGACGCGCTGGATCCGTCCAACCTCGCCGACGCGCTCACCCTCACGCTCATCCCGGTCATCTTCGCCCTGTTCATGACCGACTTCTTCGACACGATCGGCACCGCGGTCGGCGTGGGGCGCGCGGCCGGGCTGACCACGCCGGACGGCGAGCTGCCCGAGATCAAGCGCGTGCTGCTCGTCGACTCCGCCTCGGCGGCCTTCGGCGGCGCGATGGGCGTCTCGAGCGTCACGACCTACGTCGAGTCGGGCGCGGGCGTCGCGGAGGGCGCGCGGACAGGCCTTGCCTCGTTGGTGACCGCGGGGCTCTTCGCGCTGGCGATCTTCTTCGTGCCGGTCATGGCGCTCGTCGGGCAGGAGGTGCCCTACGTCGGCGACACGACGATCGCGCCCGCCGTCGCGCCCGCGCTGATCATGGTCGGCTACCTGATGATCCGCCTCATCGGGGAGATCGACTTCACCGAGCCCGAGAGCGCGCTGCCCGCGTTCCTCATCGTCGCCGGCGTGCCGCTGACCTTCTCGATCGCCGCGGGCATCGGCCTGGGGATCTTCGGCTACGCGGTGGCGATGCTCGCGCGCGGCAAGGCGCGGCAGGTGCCGCCGCTCATGTGGGGTCTGGTCGTGCTCTTCGCCCTGTACTTCCTCAGCGACTGGCTGACGGGCGTGCTCTAGGCCGCGCGGTTGCGCGGCTCCTCGCCGCGCAGCCACCGGCGCACGCCGTCGGTGAAGAGCTCCTCGGTCCGCGCGGGCACGCGCGGGGAGGACCACGTGTGGTGGGGCACCACGACCACGTCGTCGCGGCGCCACAGCGGGTGGTCGGCGGGGAGCGGCTCCTCGGCGAAGGCGTCGAGCAGCGCGCTGCCCACGGTGCCGGCGTCGAGCGCCCGCACGAGCGCCGGCTCGTCCACGAGGCCGCCGCGCGCGACATTGACGAGCGTCGCGCCGGGCTTCAACGCGGCGAGGGCGTCGGCGTCGAGCATCCCGCGCGTGCCGTCGGTGAGCGGCACGCCGAGGACGACCGCGTCGGCGTGGGGGAGCTGCGCCCGCCACGCGTCGGGGCCGACGAGCAGCTGCGCGACGCCGGGCGGCGCCTCGCGCTCGGTGCGCACCCAGGCGCGGACGTCGGCGCCGAAGGGCTCGAGCATCCGGGCGGCCAGCGCGTTGACCGAGCCCAGCCCGAGCATGAGCACGACGAGCCCGTCGAGCTCGCCGAGCTCGGCCGAGGCGTCCCAGCGCGCGGCGGCCGACTCGCGCACGTAGGCCGGCAGGCGCTTGACCGCCTGCAGCAGCCCGAGGACGACCCACTCGGCCATCGGCCGCGTGTAGTTGCCCTGGCCCGTGGTCAGGACGATGCCGGCCGCGGCGATGCGCTCGACGTCGACGCCGTCGGTGCCCACGAAGTCCTGGTGGATCCAGCGCAGCGCAGGGGCGGAGTCGAGCAGCGCCTCCAGCGGGTGGTCGCGAGCCGTGTGGTAGCGCCGCCAGGCCACGGTGACCGGTCCGTCGGCGCCGGCGGGGAGCGCGCCGTCGTCGGTCAGCGCGACGTGGCGGACGCCGATCCGGGCGAGCGCGTCGGCGCTGACGGGAGCGGAGGCGACGACGAGGTCGGAGGCGGCGGGCACGTGGGGAGGGTGCCCCGGGCGCCGCCGGGCGACGCGGCGGCGGGCCACCTACGATCGATCGGGTGCTCCGCTTCGGCAAGATCGCCAGCCACCGCACGAGCCGCCTGCGCACGGACCGCCTGCGCGAGGAGACGCGCACCGCGGCCCGTCACGCGCGGCGCGAGGTGCTCGTCCTCGGGCCGCTGCTCGCCGCCGTCCTGGTCTTCTACGCCTACCGCAGCGACATCGTGCCCGGCCTGGAGCGCCCGGCGCAGTGGGTCACCGCGCTGGCGCTGGTCATCCTCGGCTGGGCGCTGGCCCGTGACATCGGCCGCGCGCTAGGACCGCTCCTGCTCGGCCGGCTGGACCCCGCCACCGCGGGCACCGTGGGCTTCCTCATCCGCCTGGGGACGGTCGCCCTGGCGGTGATCATCGCGCTGCGGGTCGCCGGGCTGCCGCTGGCCACGCTCGCGCTGGGCGCGTCGTTCACCGCGGTGGTCGTCGGCCTGGCCGCCCAGCAGACGCTGGGCAACCTCATCGCGGGGACCGTGCTGCTCAGCGCGCGGCCGTTCCGGGTGGGCGAGCACGTCCGCTTCCAGGCCGGCGGCCTGGCCGGGGAGGCCACGGGCGTCGTGACGTCGCTCGGCCTGCTCTACACGACGCTGCAGCGCGGCGCCGACGAGGTGCTCATCCCGAACTCCCTCGTGCTCTCGGCCGCGATCATCCCGTTGCGCGAGCCGGCGGGCCTAGACTTCGTCGCCCGCCTGCAGACCGGCGTGCGCCCGAGCGACGTGCAGCGCCTCATCGAGCAGCACGTGACCGTGGCGACGCGCTCGGCGCCGCACGTGGAGCTGCAGGAGCTCGACGACGACGAGGTGGTCGTGCGGGTCAGCGCGACGCCCGTGGACGGCTCGGAGGGCGGCGAGCTCGCCGACCAGGTGCTGGCCGCCGTCGACGCGGTGGTCCGCGGGGAGGTGACGATGTCGGCCGACCGCCAGCCCGGCCACGTGACGGTCGGCGCGGCGGCGGACCAGTGAGCACGCTCCTGGTCCTCAGCGACCCGCACCTCGTCGCGGGGCCCGACGGCGCCGACGCCCGCGCGCGGCTGGACCACGCGTTGGAGGCGCTGTGCGCGCGGGCGGGCGCTGCCGACGCGCTCGTGCTCTGCGGCGACCTCGCCGATCGCGGCGAGCCCGAGGTCTACGCGCACGTGCGCAGGGTGGCCGGCGCCGCGGCCGCACAGCTCG
The DNA here is from genome assembly GCA_964250185.1 of uncultured Solirubrobacteraceae bacterium. Taxonomy (GTDB): domain Bacteria; phylum Actinomycetota; class Thermoleophilia; order Solirubrobacterales; family Solirubrobacteraceae; genus Paraconexibacter. The sequence goes on from CAXUES010000062.1 coordinate 3,946, forward strand.
GGGCGCAGCTCGTCGTCCTGGCCGGCAACCACGACGACGTCGGCGCGGTGTCCGCGGCGTTCCTCGACGGCGGTCCGGTGGGCCGCGCCGTCGACGTGCGCGGCCTGCGCCTCGTCGTGGCCGACAGCGTCGTGGCCGGCGCCGACCACGGCGAGCTCACCGACGAGGCGCTCGCGGGCCTGGCCGCCACGCTCGCCGAGCCGGCGCCGCGGGGGAACGTGCTCCTGCTGCACCACCCGCCGGTCCCCTCGCCGTCGCCCGTGGTGCGCGAGCTCATGCTCCGGGCGCCGGAGCGCCTGGCCGGGGTGCTGCGCGGCAGCGACGTGCGGATGGTCGTCTGCGGCCACTTCCACCAGGCGCTCGTGGGGGCGCTGGCGGGCGTGCCCGTCGTCGTCGCGCCGTCGCTGGCGCCCCAGCTCGACCCGCTCGGGCACACCGAGCTCCTGCCGGGCGGCGACGCGCTGCGCGTCGACGAGCTCGGCGGCGAGCTCGTGGCGACGTACCTGCCGCTCGGGAGGGGCTAGCCGCGGCGGGTGCGAACATGCGGCGCTGTGCCCAACCGCCCCTACGCCGCGCGCCTGCCCCCCGAGGAGCGGCGCGTGCAGCTGCTCGACGCGGCGCTGGCGGTCATCGCGCGCGAGGGCTACCGGGGCGTCTCGGTGGAGGCCATCGCCCGCGAGGCGCAGGTCACCCGGCCCGTCGTCTACGGCGCCTTCCCCGACCTCGGCGCGCTGCTCGGCGCGCTGCTGGACCGCCAGGAGCGCCGCGCCCTGCGCCAGCTCGCCCAGGTCATGCCCGCCGACCCCGCGGCGATCTCCGACGTCGGCGCGTTCGTCCGCGACGGCGTCGGCCGGCTCGTGGACATGGTGCAGGCCGACCCGCTGACGTGGCGCCCGGTGCTGCTCGCGCCGGAGGGCACGCCGGGCGTCGTGCGGGAGCGGATCGCCCGCGACCGCGCCGTGGTGCGCGAGCGGATCGCCGGGCTCGTGGCGCTCGCGGTCGGTCCCGCGGGCGACATCGACCCGCACGTCGCCGCCCACGCGCTCCTCGCGGTGGCGGAGCACATGGGCCGCGTGCTGCTCGATGCGCCCGGCGCGCTGGACCGCGACGCGCTCGCGCGCACGGTCGCGGCGGTCGTGACGGGGCTCGCACCACGCAGCGGCTAGGAGATCGACGAGCCGGCGAAGCCGAAGTACCAGATGCCCGCCACGGCGAGGGCGAGGCCGACGGAGAGGAGCATGACCTGCGTCAGCACGCTCTCGTCGTGCGCCTGCCGCCCGCGGGAGTCGCGCATGGAGCGCATCCACGCCGACTGCCGCGGGCGGTCGTCGGGCGGACGCACGAGCGCGGCGTGCGCGCGGTCCAGCGCGCCGAGCACCCGGGTCAGCGCCACCGAGGTGACGACGATCCCGACGAAGGCCAGCGCGTAGCCGCCGAGCGACGGGGTCTGCGAGGACACGAACTGGGAGGCGACCCACAGCCACCCGACGGGGGAGGCGAGCCACATCGCGATCGAGCCGAGCGCCATGGCCAGCACGAGCAGCCCGGCGAGGAGCCGGGCGCCGGTCCGCGGCGTCCACGTGTGGTGCGCGTGCGTTCCGGCGCTCATGCTGCGCAAGTGTAGCTACATGGGCGTAGCTTCGCCAGCGGGAGGCGCCGTCGGAGCGGTCAGGCCAGCTCGGCCACCCCGGCCACGAGCCGGTCGACGTCATCGTCGTCGTTGTAGTGCAGCGCGCCGGCGCGCACGGCCCCGTCGGGGAGCCCGAGGAAGCGGACGAGCTCGAAGGCGTAGTAGTCGCCGTCCCACACCGCCACCTGGCGGGTGGCGAGGTGCTCGGCCACCTCGCGCGGGGTGCGCCCGGCGACCGAGAACATGACGGTGGCCGTGCGGTCGGCGGCGCCGCCGTGCAGCGTCACGGCGTCCAGGGCGCCGAGGCCGTCGAGCATGCGCGCCAGCAGCGCGTCCTCGTGGGCGCGCACCGCGTCGTGGTCGACCTCGTCGAGCAGGTAGCGCGCCGCCGCCTCGATCCCCGCGAGCGTCTCGTAGGCCGGCGTGCCGAGCTCCCAGCGCTCCGGGACCGCGTCGCTGGAGGGGCGCAGCTTGTCCGGGTCGAGCTCGGCGAGCAGCTCGGGGTCGCGCGCGACCAGCGTGCCGGCGTGCGGGCCGAACCACTTGTACGGCGAGCAGGCGAGCACGTCGCAGCCCAGCTCGGCCACCGAGATCCGGCGGTGCGGCGCGTGGTGGACGGCGTCGACGTAGACCCGCGCCCCGACGGCGTGGGCCGCCGCGATGATCCCGGGCAGGTCGGGGACCGTGCCCACCGCGTTGGAGGCGGCGGTCACCGCGACCCAGCGCGTGCGCTCGCTCAGCACGGCTTCGACGTCGGCGGCGGGCAGCGCGAGCGTCGCGCGGTCCGACGGCTCGGCGAAGCGCACCACCGCGCCGGCGCGCTCGGCCGCGGTGAGCCAGGGGGCGACGTTCGCGTCGTGGTCCAGGCGGGTGCACACGATCTCGTCGCCCGGGCGCAGCGTCCGCCCGACGGCCGCGGCGAAGAGGGTGGTCAGCGAGGTCATGCTCGAGCCGAGCACGACGCCGCGGGGGTCGCCGCCGAGCAGCTCGGCGACGGCGGCGCGGGTGCGGGCGACCTGGGCGTCGGTCGCGTCGGCGGCGGCGAAGGCGCCGTGCCCGTTGGCGCCGCGCCCCGAGCGCATCCAGGCCGCCATCGCCTCGATGGCCGAGTCGACGACCTGCGAGCCCGCCGGGCCGTCGAGCCGCGCCCAGTCGTGGCCGTCGATCCCGGGGAAGCGCTCGCGGTGCATGCCCGCGAGCCTACGAGCGCGGGCGCGAGCGGGGCGCCTCAGCCCAGCAGGCGATCCAGCCGTGCGGAGATCGCCAGGACGTCGAGCTCGTCGTGCGCGTCGCCCGTGGCCAGCGTGAGCAGCGCGAGGTCGACCCCGGCGGCGACGGTGCCGTCGGGGAGCAGGTGCGGACGCAGGCCGCGCTGGCACAGGCTGACGAAGCCGACCACGGGCGTGTGGGCGTAGGGCGAGCCCTGCAGCGCCTCGCGGACGCGGCGCAGGCGCCGGCGCATGCCGCGGCGGCCGACGGGGCCGAGCCGGCCGCTCGCCGCGTCGGTGACGACCCACACGGCGCCGGGTCCCACCGCGACGCAGCCGTCCGCCGTCGAGAGCACCGCGACGGGGGAGGCATCGAGCTGGGCCGAGTCGACGGAAGGCAGCAGGGCGGGCACGACCGGGTTGGTCGGCGCCTCGCGCGCCTGCTTGAGCAGCGCGTCGTGGTGAGGCGCTCCCTGAGCCGCTCCGGGCGGCTCAGGAAGCGCCTCGAGGGCGCTACTTGTCGTCGGCGCCCCGCGCGACCGACTCCCACGCCCGGAACTCGGCCAGGCGCGACTCGTAGCGGTCGACCGCCGTGTCGAAGGCCATGTTCCCCAGCAGCAGGCGGAAGGGCGGCTCGTCGGCCTCGAGCGCCTGCAGCAGCGCCTTGGCCGCGAGCTCCGGGTTGCCGGGCTGCGAGCCGTTGTTCTCCGCGTCGAGGCCCGCGCGGCGCTCGCCCAGGATGTCGTCGTACTCGGCCATCGGCGTCGCGCGCTGCATCGAGCCGCCGGCCCAGTCGGTGCGGAAGCCGCTCGGCTCCACCATCATCACCTTGACGCCGAAGGCCTCGACCTCCTGGCGCAGGGTCTCCGACAGCCCCTCCAGGCCCCACTTGGAGGCGTGGTAGAGGCCGACGTTCTTGAACGCGGCCAGGCCGCCGATCGAGGAGACCTGGATGATCCACCCCGAGCCCTGCTCGCGGAGGATCGGCAGCACCGCCTTGGTCACCCACAGCGCCCCGAAGAGGTTGGTCTCGATCTGCGCGCGGGCCTCCTCCTCGGTGACCTCCTCGATGCCGCCCGAGAGGCCGTAGCCCGCGTTGTTGACCACGACGTCGATGCGGCCGAAGTGGGCCTGCGCCTCGTCGACGGCGATCTCCACGCGCGC
>CAXUES010000062.1:7957-11541 GCA_964250185.1 uncultured Solirubrobacteraceae bacterium
GTCGGTGACGTCGAGCTCGATGGGCAGGACGGCATCGCCGAACTCGTCCACGAGGTCCTTGAGCGAGTCGGTGTTGCGCGCGGTCGCCGCGACCCTGTCGCCCGCGCCGATGGCGGCCTTCGCGAACTCCTTGCCGAAGCCCCGCGAGGCGCCCGTGATGAACCAGATGCGATCAGCCATGCCGGGGACCTACCCGGCACCGCGGGCTCACTCCTCGAGGCGGGCGAACTCCAGGTCGAGGTCACGCTCGATGCGGTGCAGCGACTCGATGCCCAGCTTGCCCTCGGCGTGGCGCCCGAGGACCTCGGCGTGCTGCGCGCGCAGCAGCTCGCGCTGCAGCTCCTTGTAGTCGGCGGCCCGGCCCTCGTAGTCGGTCTCCTCGCCGTCGACCTCCCCGCCGGCCAGCGCGGTCCAGCGCCGCTGGCGGTAGGCCAGCGTGCCGCGCACCCGGTCGAAGGTGAACTCGCGCAGGGCGCCCTCGGCGTTGATCTCCTCCAGGCGCGCGATCGCCGCCCCCGCGGCGGCCGCGCGCGCCTTGGCCTCCTTCATCTCCACGCGCCGGCTGTCCTCCCGCACGCCGAGCAGGCGGATGAGCCCCGGCAGCGTCAGCCCCTGGACCACGAGCGTGAAGAAGATGACCCCGTAGGTGAGGACGAGGACGAGGTCGCGGTCGGCGACCGAGGTCGGCACCGCGACGGCCACCGCCAGCGAGACCGCGCCGCGCATCCCCGCCCAGCCCGTGACGACCCGCTCGCGCCAGCCGACCCGGCGCGCGACCTGCTCCGGGCGGCGGTCCAGGCGGCGGATGACGTAGGGCGCGGTGAAGAGCCAGACGAAGCGCACGCCGACCACGACCCCGGTGACCAGCAGCGCGTCGAGCACCAGCTCGGCGGTCGAGCGCGACGAGGCCGCCTCCAGGACGACGGCGACCTGCAGGCCGACGAAGACGAAGACCAGCGCGTTGAGCAGGTAGGTCAGCGAGTCGAAGAACCCCGTGCCCGCCAGGCGCACGCTCGGGGACGTGCGCGCGGGGCTGCGCCATCCGAGCACGAGGCCGGCGGTGACCACGGCGAGGACGGCCGAGCCGCCGAGGACCTCCGCCGGGAGGTAGGCGAGGTAGAGCCCCAGCAGGGTGAGCACGTTGGCCAGCGGCGCGTCGACCATGCGCCCGAGGAGGCGCACGAGCGCCTCGCCGACCACGGCGCCGATGACGACGCCCAGCAGCGCGCCGCCGACGAGGTCGAGGGCGGCGTCGCCCAGGGAGAAGCCGCCGGTCACCGCGGCGGCCACGGCGACGCGGTAGAGCACGAGCGCGCTGGCGTCGTTGACCAGGCTCTCGCCCTCCAGCACCGCCACGAGGCGGCGCGGCGCGCCGAGGCGCTCGGCGATCGACGTCGCCGCGACGGGGTCCGTCGGGGAGACGATCGCCCCGAGCACGAAGGCCACCGCCCAGGGCAGGCCGAGGGCGGCGTGCGCGACGACGGCCACCACGACGGTGGTGATGACGACCAGCACCGTCGGCAGCAGCGTGACGGGGCGGGCCAGGCGGCGCAGCTCCCCCAGCGAGGAGTTGTAGGCCGAGGTGAACAGCAGCGGCGGGAGGATCGCCAGGAGCATCACGTCGGGCTCGACCTCGATCGCGGGGAGCCCGGGGAGCAGGCTGATCACCGCACCGCCGAGGAACAGGACGATGGGGTAGGGCACCCGGGTCACGCGGGTGAGGCCGAGCAGCGCCGCGACGGCGGCGATCAGGACGAGCGCGACCAGCTCCGGGTGATCGCTCACCGCGGGGGGCTCAGAACCAGGGGACGATCGGCACGTCGCCGATGCGGGCCCAGACGTACAGGACGACGGCCACGGCGAGGATCCCGGCCAGCACGGTGAGCACGCGCTGGGTCGTCGTGGTCTCGGCGGCCCGGCGCTGGGCCCGCTCCGCCTCCACGAGCGCCCGCTCGAGCAGGCGCCCGGCCCACTCGAACTCCAGCGACATGACGGCCAGGCCGACGGGGATGAGGACGAAGGCCGGGCCCGGCGTGATGAGCATGACCACGCCGGCCAGGAAGATGACCGCGCCGACCGCGGCGATGGCCCAGCGGACGACCCGCGGGCGCTGCTCGTGGCGCTCGCGCTGCGCCTCGAGGCGCTGCACGACCTTGGGTCGGGGTCGCTGACCGGCCTCCATCGCGCCCACGGTACCTGGCGCCCTCATACCTCACTCAGCCGGTCGGAGATGGTTAGGGTGCCCTTCATGACCTTGCCGACGCGCCGCACCGCCGCCTGGAGCCTGCTCGCCCTCGCCGTGGTCGGGATCGTGTACCTCATGGCCACCGCGTCGACGGGGCCGGCCGATCCGACCGAGACGCGGAACATGTCCCACGGGACGATCGTCGTCAACGCGGCGATCATCGTCTTCCGCGAGGGCCTCGAGGGCGTCCTCATCCTCGCGGCGATCACCGCGTCGTTCGTCGGCCTGCGCCGGCGCCTGCGGCGTCCCGTGTTCCTCGGAGCGCTCGCCGGGCTGCTGCTCAGCGTCGTGACCTTCGTGCTGGCCCAGACGCTGCTGACGTCGCTGGACCAGTACGGCGAGAAGCTCGAGGCGGTGGTCGGCCTGATCGCCATCGGCGTCCTGCTGCTCATCACCAACTGGTTCTTCCACAAGGTCTACTGGAGCGAGTGGATCGGCAAGTTCCACCGCCAGCGCAAGAAGTACGAGCAGGCCGGGAAGGTCGGGATCTTCTCCGGCCAGGCCGTCGGGCTGGCGATCCTCGGGGTGACGAGCGTCTACCGCGAGGGCTTCGAGACCGTGCTCTTCCTGCAGTCGCTGCAGCTCTCGGCGGGCACCGCGGCCGTGGTGGAGGGCGCGGGCCTCGGCCTGGCCATGACGCTGGCCGTGGCCGTGGCGACCTTCGCCCTGCAGCGCAAGCTGCCCTACAAGAAGATGCTCGTCGTCACCGGGGTGATGATCGGCTTCGTCCTGGTCGTCATGGTCGGGCAGACCGCGCGGACGATGCAGGGGACGGGGTGGCTGCCGATCACCTCGCTGGACCTCGACCTGCCCTCGTGGCTCGGGCTGTGGTTCGGCGTGTTCCCTACGGTCGAGACGATCGGCGCGCAGGTCGGCGCGATGGTCTTCGTGATCGGCTCCTACGTCCTCGCGCAGGAGCTCAAGGTCAAGCGGCCGCGCCGTCGCGCGAAGGCGCGGCGCGAGGCCGAGGCGGTGGCTCAGCCCAGCCGGCCCGCGACGACCAGCGAGGCCGAGCCGAGCACCGTGATGGCCGCCAGCGCCCCGCCCGAGCGCGGGGCCTGACGCAGGCCGAGCGCCACGAGCGGCGCGGCGAGCGGGAGCACCGCGACGACCGCGCCGGGCACGAGGGCCGCCCCCGCGAGGGCCGGCGCGAGCGCGGCGGCCAGCAGTCCCGCGAGGACGGCCGACCCGAGCAGCGCCACCGCGGCGGCGCGGTGGGCGAGCGCGTCCAGCGCGCGATCGAGGCGCTCGCGCCGCACCCGGACGGCCTGCGTCACGGGCAGGGCGACGAGGAGCAGCACGGGCGCCCAGCGCAGCAGCCCGTCCGCGGGGTCCAGGA
>CAXUES010000063.1:0-10509 GCA_964250185.1 uncultured Solirubrobacteraceae bacterium
GACGGCGACGAAGCAGCGCAGCACCAAGGCGAAGGCACCGTCGTGCGACGGGTGCTTCTTCCGCTGCCACCAGCTCTGCGCGCTCGCGCTCGAGGAGCCCTGCGCGACCTTCCGCCCCGACTCCCCGGAGGGCCTGCGCCCGCCGGACCAGATGCGCTTCCACTTCCGTTCGGAGCGTCGGCCGCGCGCGGCCTGGTCCTTCCCCTCGGCCTCCGAGCAGGCCGCGCTGCACGCCTGACTCCGACCCCACTAGCGTCCTCCGCCTCTTGACAGGATGTGCAGGGAGGGAGCGGACGTGCGGATGACGGTGCTGGGCAAGTCGCCCGCCTGGCAGGACGTCGACGGGGCCTGCAGCGGCTACCTCGTCGAGCACGACGGCCTGCGCCTGCTGCTGGACTGCGGCAACGGCGTGCTGGCCAAGCTGCGCCGCTACGTCGACTACGTCGACGTCGACGTGGTGGTCATCTCCCACCTGCACGCCGACCACTTCCTCGACCTCGTGCCGTTCGCCTCGGCGCTGGCCTACGCGCCGCGCCAGCAGCCCGTCCCCGTCGACGGCTGGCCCGGGACCCAGCAGCCCGCGCGCCCCCGCCTCATCGCGCCGCGCGGCGCCCGCGAGGCCTTCGCGATGGTCTGCGAGGGCTCCGGCATGCCGGCGGAGCACATCGCCGCCGCCTTCGCCCTGGAGGAGTACGACGCGGGCGACGTCCTCGAGGTCGGCCCGCTCAGCGTCTCCTTCGGCGCCGTGCCCCACTACCTGCCGACCCACGCCGTCGACCTGCGCGTGGCCGACGGCCCGGGCCGCCTGACCTTCGGCGCCGACCACGGCCCGTCCGACGAGCTCGTCGCCTTCGCCGAGGGCACCGACCTGCTGCTCATCGAGGCGACGCTCCCGCGGCCGGAGCGCACCGGCGTGCGCGGGCACGTCACCCCGGGCGAGGCCGGCGACCACGGCGCCCGCGCGCACGCCGGGCGCATCGTGCTCACCCACATCTCCGACGAGCTCGACCTCGACTGGGCCCGCGCCGAGGCGCAGCGGACGTTCGGCGGGCAGGTGGACGTCGCCGCCGAGGGCGCCGTCTTCGAGGTCTGACGGGGCGCGGTGGCCGACCGCCGCACCTCCCGCCGCCGGCGCGGGCGCGACGAGCCGTCCCCGGCCGAGGCCGGCCTGGGCAGCGAGCGGGTCGCGCGCCGCTGCGACCTGGCCGAGGCCGAGGTGCTCCCCGAGGTCGACCGCCCTTGGCGGCGCCTGCTGCGCCTGGACGGCGAGGACGCCTCGCACGTCGACCTGCGCGACCCGACCCACATCGAGTTCACCTACGTGCGCCGCCTGGCCGACCTCGTCGACGCCTGCTTCCCGGAGCGCGCGCCGATCGTCGCGCTGCACCTCGGCGGGGGCGGCTTCACGCTGCCGCGCTACGTCGCCGCGACGCGTCCGGGCTCCCGCCAGGAGGTCGCCGAGCCCGACGGGGCGCTGCTGGACCTCGCGCGCGAGGAGCTCGGCCTGGTCACCGGGCGCGACCTGCGCGTGCGCGTGCGCGACGGGCGCGACGTCCTGGAGGCCCGCGCCCCCGGCACCTGCGACCTGCTCGTGCTCGACGCGTTCGTGGCCATGGAGGTGCCCGGCGACCTCGCCGACGCGGGCGCCATGGCCGCCGCGCGCCGCGCGCTCGCCCCGGGCGGCACCTTCGCGGTCAACGTCGTGGACGGCACCGGCGCGCCGCGCTCCCGGCGCCTGGGGGCGCTGCTCGCCGAGGTCTTCGAGGAGGTCGCGGTGGCCGCCTCGCGCAAGGTCGTGCGCGGCCGGCAGGGCGGCAACGTCGTGCTGGTCGGCGCCACCGCGCCGCTGCCGCTCACCCGCCTGACCTCGGCGGCGCTGCGCGGCGGGGCCCCGGAGCTCGTGCTCGGCGACGCCGAGGCGCGCCCGTGGCTCGCCGCGGGCGCGGGGTAGCATCGACCCATGCGACCCGAGCGCGACCTGTTCGCGAACTTCGAGCGGATGCGCCGCGAGATGGACGAGCTGTTCGGCGACGTGTTCGGCCCCGGGCTCACGCAGCGCCGCCAAGGCGGCTTCTCCCCCGCGGTGGACGTCTTCTACGAGACGGGCGACGACGGCCACGCCCGCGCCGTGGTGCACGCCGAGCTCGCCGGCGTGGACGCCGACGAGATCGGCCTGGAGATCGAGGGCCGCGAGCTCGTCCTGGCCGGCCACCGCCGCCCGCCGGGCGAGTCGGAGGGCCGCACCTACCAGCAGCTGGAGATCGACTTCGGCCCGTTCCGCCGCGAGATCCCGCTCGGCGTCGACGTCGTGGCCGACGAGGCCCGCGCGACCTACCGCGACGGCATACTGCGCGTCGAGCTTCCCGTCCAGCGCCCGGAGCGGCGCACCCGCCAGGTCCCGGTCGAGGTCCCGGCCGACCACCTGGACCACCGATGATCCAGGTGGCCGGGGGCGACGCGACGCAGGACGTCGCGGTCGGTCCGGCGCGCACGCTGCCCTCGGTGCTGCCCGTCCTGCCGCTGCGCGACTCGGTGCCGCTGCCCGACACGCTCATCCCGCTCGCGGTGGGCCAGGAGCGCTCCGTCAAGCTCATCAACGACGTGCTGGCCGGCGACCGCCGCCTGGCCATGGTCTCCTCGCTGGATCCCGAGGAGGAGGAGCCCGGCCCCGAGGGCCTGCAGCGCGTCGGCGTCGTCGGGTCGGTCGCGCGGATGCTCAAGGTCCCCGACGGGACGCTGCGCATCCTCGTGCAGGGCGGCGAGCGCATCCGCCTGGGGGCGTTCACCCAGACCGAGCCGTACCTCTCCGCCGAGGTGACCGTCGTCCCCGACGCCCCCGTCGAGGCCTCCACGGAGCTCACCGCGCTGCAGCGCACCGTCCAGGACACCTTCGGGCGGATCGTCGAGGAGGTGCCCTACCTCCCCGAGGAGCTCCAGCTCGCGGTGGCCAACCTCGACGACCCCGGCGCGCTGTCGGGCCTCATCGCCTCGTCGCTGCGCCTGAAGACCGCCGAGAAGCAGGAGCTCCTGGAGGAGGTCGACGTGGCCACCCGGTTGCGGCGCCTCGTGGGGATCCTCGCCCGCGAGCTCGAGGTCATCTCGATCGGGACGAAGATCCAGTCCGAGGTCCAGTCCGAGCTGGACCGCGGCCAGCGCGAGTTCGTCCTGCGCCAGCAGCTGCGCGCGATCCAGGACGAGCTGGGCGAGTTCGACGAGTCGGCCGCCGAGGCGGGGGAGCTGCGCGAGCAGCTCGCCGCCCGGACCCTCCCCGACGCCGTGCGCAAGCAGGCCGACCGCGAGCTGCGCCGCCTGGAGGACCTCCCCCCGCAGGCCGCCGAGCACGGCGTCATCCGCACCTACCTGGAGTGGATCGCCGCGCTGCCCTGGGACAAGGTCACCGAGGACCGCCTCGACCTGCCCCACGCCCGGCAGGTCCTCGACGAGGACCACTACGACATCGCCCAGGTCAAGGAGCGCATCGTCGAGTTCCTCGCCGTGCGCAAGCTCGTGGGCGACCGCGGCGGCGCGATGCGCTCCTCGATCCTCTGCCTCGTCGGCCCCCCGGGCGTGGGCAAGACGTCGCTCGGACGCTCCGTGGCCCGCGCCCTCGGCCGGGAGTTCGAGCGCATCTCGGCGGGCGGCGTGCGCGACGAGGCCGAGATCCGCGGGCACCGGCGCACGTACATCGGCGCGATGCCCGGCACGATCATCCGCGCGCTCCGCGACGCGGAGAGCCGCAACCCCGTCCTGATGATCGACGAGATCGACAAGATGGGCTCCGACTACCGCGGCGACCCGTCCTCGGCGATGCTCGAGGTGCTCGACCCGGAGCAGAACGACAGCTTCCGCGACCACTACCTCGACGTCCCCTTCGACCTCTCCGACGTCCTGTTCATCACGACGGCCAACGAGCTCGACACCGTCCCGGGGCCCCTCCGCGACCGCATGGAGGTCATCCGGCTGTCGGGCTACACCGAGGACGAGAAGCTCGAGATCGCCCGGCGCTACCTCGTGCCCCGCCAGGTGGAGCGCAACGGCCTGCGCAAGTCGTGGATCGCCATCTCCGACCCCGCGCTGCGCAAGCTCATCACCGACTACACCCGCGAGGCGGGCGTCCGCGGCCTCGAGCGCGAGATCGGGACGCTGTGCCGCAAGGTCGCGCTGACCGTGGCCGAGCGCACCGCCGCCGGCCGGGTCCCGCGCACGTCCATCGGCCCGGCGCGCGTGCGCGAGCTGCTCGGACCGGAGCGCTTCCACCCCGACGCGCACCGCCGCACGCAGCAGCCCGGCGTCGCCACGGGCCTCGCCGTGACCTCCGTGGGCGGCGACGTCCTCTTCGTGGAGGCCACCGCGATGGCGGGCACGGGCAAGCTCACGATCACCGGCCAGCTCGGCGACGTCATGCGGGAGTCCGCCCAGGCGGCGCTCTCCTACGTGCGCGGGCACGCCCGCGAGATCGCCCCGGGCCTGCCCGACGAGTGGTTCGCCGAGCACGACCTCCACGTCCACGTGCCCGCCGGCGCCGTCCCCAAGGACGGCCCGAGCGCAGGCGTGACGATGGTCACCGCGCTGGCCTCGCTGCTGTCCGGGCGCCCGGTGCGCGACGATGTGGCCATGACCGGCGAGGTGACGCTGACAGGACAGGTGCTGCCCATCGGCGGCCTCAAGGAGAAGGCCCTGGCGGCCCAGCGCCACGGCCTCTCCTGCGTCATCGCCCCGGCCGACAACCGCGGCGACGCGGAGGACGTCTCGGAGCACCTGCGCTCCGAGCTCGAGCTGCGCTTCGTGGAGCACGTCGACGACGTCCTCGACATCGCGCTCGACAGCGCGCCATCTGGGTATGGCGCGAGCAGGCAGTTGTCCAGCGTCGAGAGGTGAAGATGTCGAAGAAGAAGAAGGCGGCCGCCGCGGCCGTCGCGACCCACACAGCAACGAACGCCGTGAGCGACGCGTACTCCGCGGTCCGGGAGTCCCCGTACCTGCAGCGCGCCGTGACCGACGAGGAGCTCCGCGACAACGTCAAGGTCGCCTACGAGTCCGCTCGCACGGCCTACGAGCGCCTCGCGAGCTCCAAGAAGCCGCCGAAGGCGGTGCTCAACGACAAGAAGCTGCACAGCGAGATCGCCACGGCCGCCCAGGCCCTGCGCGACATCGGCAACACGCTGGTCGAGGCCCCCAAGTCCCCGACCCCGGCCAAGAAGAAGGGTGGCCTCGGGCGCAAGCTCCTGCTGCTCGTCGTCGGCGCCGGCGTGGCCCTCGCGGTCTCCAGCGACCTGCGCACGAAGGTGCTCGACCTGCTCTTCGGCGCCGAGGAGGAGTTCGACTACACCTCCTCGACCACCCCGGCGACCCCGCCGCCCGCGCCGGCCTCCCCGCCGCCCGCCGGCGGTGGCACGACGGCCGGCCCCACGCCGGGCGTCCCCGGCGCCTGACGCGCCGCACCATCCCGCACGACGCTCCAAGCCGACGGGCGCCCCACCGGGCGCCCGTCGTGCGTCCGGGGTGCTCCCGTCAGCCGCGCACGACCGGGCAGCCGCGCCGCCCGGCCCCGCGCCACGGCAGCCGCACGGTCACCCCGGCCGTGTTGTTGGTCTCGTCGGCCTCCTGGACCTGGTCGAGCGGGTCGACGACGTGCTCGTAGCGGAAGCAGCCGGACAGGCCGCCGATCGGCACCGAGTTCTGGGGGTAGCCGAAGGGGTAGATGTCGCCCCAGCCCACCGAGGTCCCCAGCGTGACCTGCCGCTGGCCCGGGTCCGTGGAGCACGCGCCGAAGTGCGCCGCCCGCGGCGAGCCGGGGTAGCTCCCGCCGCCGTTGAGCCGCTGCAGGCGGCGCAGGTCGCGCAGGCAGGAGTAGATCTTCGGAGAGCGCGAGACGACGCGCCCGAGCGTGCCGTCGGCGCCCACCGCGCGCAGCTGGAAGCGCAGCGCGTGGCGCCACTTCCACAGCGTGCCGCGCGTGCCGGTGTCGAAGAAGTCGATCCGCGCGCTTGGCGCGAGCACCTGCGTGGCCGCCGCGGTGCGCCCCCGGATGACCTGCCGCGCGCGCATCGTCCGCGTGGAGCCCACGCGGGTGGCGCGCAGCTCGGCGGGGCCGTCGCCGATGTTGACGATCGCGTTGGTGGAGGCGAGCAGGAGCTTGCCCGTCGGGCCGCGGCGCGGCGTGAGGTGCGACGGCGTGCGCATGACCAGGTCGGGGCAGCGCAGGGCGGCGTCGGCGCACGGGTCGGCGCCGGGGGGCGCCGGCGCGGTCTGCGCGGTCGCCGCGGCCGGCGCCAGGACGCCGGCCGCGACGGTGAGGGCGAGGAGGCGGGGGAGCACGCGCGCATCCTCGCGGAAGCCGCGGCCCACCATCGCGCCGGGCTAGCCGACGAGGACGACCTCGAGCCGACGGGGGCCGTGGACGCCCTCCACCCGGTCGAGCTCGATGTCCGACGTCGCCGACGGCCCCGAGACGAGCGTCACCGGACGGCCGTCGGCGAGCGCGTCGTGGAGCGCCTGGACGCCCGCGGGGACGCCCGCGACGACCTGGTCGGCCCGCACCACGCAGACGTGCAGGTCGCCGAGCAGCGTGAGCACGCGGCGGCCGCTGGCCGGCGCGCCGTCCAGGACGATCGTGCCTGTCTCAGCGATGGCCAGCGCGCAGCCGGTGAGGACGGCGCCCGCGTCGGACAGCTGCCGGTTCGTGAGCGGGCGGGCGGGGTCGTCGTGCAGCAGCGTGGGGCCGTCGGGGCGCCAGCTGGCGGGGAGCCCGGGGGCGACGGCGGCGGTGGGAGCGGCGTGGCCCTCGAGGATCTGCTCGACGGTCCGCGCGACGTCCTCCTCCGTGGCGACCCGGGTGACCGTCGCGGCGTAGTCGTCGATGCGCTCGGCCAGCAGCGCGAGCGTCGCCTCGTCGGCCGGGCCGTCGGGGCGGGGGAGGCGGGCGTAGGCGACGGCCGGGTCGTGGTCGTCCTCGACGCGCCAGGTGGCGGGCTCGTCGGCGGGCACGTCGCTGGTGGCGGCGCGGATGCGCCCGAGGATCAGCTCACGTGCGTTCGGCACGCCACCACTCCCGGAACGTCTGGCTCGGCGGCGCGGGCAGGTCGCGGACCGCGGTCCACCCGGCGAGCGGGCCGGGCAGGTGGCGCTCGATGCGTCCGTCCTTGGACAGCGGCGCGGCGCCGAGGCGCGCGGCCTTCTGAGCGGCCTCGAACCGTCGCGGGCTGGCCATCGCCTTGCCCATGGCGCGCATGGCCAGGCGCTCGCCGTCGAGCTTCGATCTGATGCCGGTCTTCGTCTCCCGGACGACGCGTCCGCGCAGGTGGATGAGCACGGTCGGGATGTCGATCTTGACCGGGCAGACCTCGTAGCAGGCCCCGCACAGCGAGCTCGCCCACGGCAGCGACGTGCCTTCCTCGAGCTCGGTGAGCTGCGGGGTCAGGATCGCGCCGATCGGGCCGGGGTACGTCGCGCCGTACGCCTTGCCGCCCGCGCGCTCGTAGACCGGGCAGACGTTCAGGCAGGCCGAGCAGCGGATGCAGTGCAGCGCCTGGCGCCCGACCTCGTCGGCGAGCACGTGCGTCCGGCCGTTGTCGAGCAGGACGAGGTGGAACTCGCGCGGGCCGTCGTTCGGCGTCGTGCCGGTCCACATCGACGTGTACGGGTTCATCCGCTCGCCCGTGGAGGAGCGCGGCAGCAGCTGGAGGTAGGTCTCGAGGTCGGCGACGCGCGGGAGGACCTTCTCGATCCCCATGACCGTGATGAGCACCTCGGGCAGCGTCGTGCACATCCTCCCGTTGCCCTCCGACTCGACCACGCCGACGGTGCCGGTCTCGGCGATGGCGTAGTTCGCGCCGGACACGCCGACCCGGGCTCGCAGGAACGTCCGGCGCAGGTAGGTGCGCGCGGCCTCCGCGAGCTGCCGGGGGTCGTCGGTGAGCTCCTCGGTGTCGGGCAGCGTGCGCCGGAACAGCGCGCGGATCTCCGCCCGGTTGCGGTGGATGGCCGGCACGAGGATGTGGGACTGCTGGTCGTCGCCGAGCTGGACGATGAGCTCGGCCAGGTCGGTCTCGTGAGCGGTGATGCCCTGCTGCGCGAGCGCCTCGTTGAGGCCGATCTCGTCCGTGGCCAGCGACTTGACCTTGATGACCTCGTCGGCGCCGGCGTCCTTCGTGATGCGCGCGACGATCGCGTTGGCCTCCTGCGCGTTGGCGGCCCAGTGGACCGTGCCGCCGGCCTGCGTCACGGAGCGCTCCAGCTCGAGGAGGTGGACGTCGAGGTGGCGCAGCGTGCGCTCCTTCAGGCGCTTGCCCGCCTCCCGCAGCTCCTGCCAGTCGGCGAGCTCCTCCACGACGCCGTCGCGCTTGGCCCGGATCGTGCGGGTCGCCTTGCGCAGGTTGCGGCGCTGCTGGCTGTCGGCGAGGCCCTCGCGGGCGAGGACGGGGAAGGGGGCGGCGGGGCCGGGGCCGCTCATGCCGGCTGGGCCTCGGTGGAGGCGAGGATCTCCGCGAGGTGCACCGCGCGGACGCCCGTGCGGTTGCGGGCCAGGCCGCCGCCGATGTGCAGCAGGCAGCTCGAGTCGCCGGCGGTGCACGCCTCGGCGCCGGTCTCCAGGACGTGGGCGACCTTGTCGGCGAGCATCGCCGCCGAGGTGCCGGCGTTCTTGACCGCGAACGTGCCGCCGAAGCCGCAGCACGTCGTGGCCTCCTCGAGCTCGAGCAGCTCGCGCTGGGCGTCGCCGGCGTGCAGCAGCCGCAGCGCGTGGCAGGTCGGGTGGAAGGTCACGCGGTGGGGGAAGTGCGCGCCGACGTCGGTGGTGCCCAGGACGTCGACGAGGAACTGGCTGAGCTCGTGGACGCGGGGGGCGAGCGCCTGCGCGCGCGCCTCGAGGTCCGGGTCCTCGGCGAAGCGCGCGATGCGCACGTGCTGGTCCTTGACCATCGCCGCGCACGAGCCCGACGGGGTGACGATCGCGTCCCAGGCGGGGTCGTCGAAGACGTCGACGAAGCGCCGCACGAGCGGGACGGCGTCCTCCGTGTAGCCCGAGTTGGCGTGCATCTGCCCGCAGCACGTCTGGCCCATCGGGAAGACGACCTCGCAGCCCATGCGCTCCAGCACGGCCACCGTCGCGCGGCCCGTGTCGGGGAAGAGCGTGTCGGTCACGCAGGTGATGAACAGCGCGACGCGCACGGTGCGGCGACCCTACGCCCCGGATCGCGTCGCGTGCGCGATCGCGCTCGAGCGCGACGCGGAGAGGGGGCGTGCCACGGCGCCCACGTCGACGTCGCGGTCCAGCAGCCCGCTGGAGCGGTGCACGACCACGTCGCCGCGCCGGCGCTTGCGTCGATCCGCTCGGCCGGATGATGTGGGGCGTCGTCGGCATGCATGACATGCCTTGGGCGCCCCACCTCCCAAGTTCGCCCCCGTCAGGCCGACGCGGCCACCTTCGGCGACACCCACGGGCCCGCGATCCGCGCCGCCAGGAGCCCCGGCACCTCGTCGATCGCCACGCGCTCCTGCACGAGCGAGTCGCGGTCGCGGACCGTCACGGTGCGGTCCTCCAGCGACTGGTGGTCCACCGTGACGCCGTAGGGGGTGCCGATCTCGTCCTGGCGGCGGTAGCGCTTGCCGATCGACCCGCCCTCGTCGTACTCGACCTGCAGGCCCGCGCGGCGCAGCGCGGCGAGCACCTCGCGGGCGAGCTCGGGCTGGCCGTCCTTCTTGACCAGCGGCAGCACCGCCGCCTTCACCGGCGCGAGGCGCGGGTGGAGCTTGAGCACCGTGCGCTTCTCCCCGCCGATCTCGTCCTCGTCGTAGGCGTCGACGAGGAACGCGAGCGTCGCGCGGTCCACGCCCGCCGCCGGCTCGATGACGTGCGGCACGTAGCGCTCGTTGGCCTGCTGGTCGAAGTACTCGAGCTTCTCCCCGGAGAACTGCGCGTGCTGCCTGAGGTCGAAGTCGCCGCGGTTGGCGATCCCCTCGAGCTCCGACCAGCCCATGGGGAAGAGGTACTCCACGTCCGCGGTGCCGCTGGAGTAGTGGGAGAGCTCGTCAGCGTCGTGCTCGCGCAGGCGCAGGTGGCCCTCGCGGATGCCCAGCTCGGCGTACCAGGCGTAGCGCGCGGCCTTCCAGTGCTCGTACCACTCGCCGACGTCGGCGGGCGGGACGAAGAACTCCATCTCCATCTGCTCGAACTCGCGCATGCGGAAGATGAAGTTGCCCGGGGTGATCTCGTTGCGGAAGGACTTGCCGGTCTGGGCGATGCCGAACGGCGGCTTCTTGCGCGCGTAGGAGAGGACGTTCTTGAAGTTGATGAAGATGCCCTGCGCGGTCTCCGGGCGCAGGTAGGCGTCCGACGCCGTCTCCTCCACCGCGCCGATCTGCGTCTTGAACATCAGGTTGAAGTCGCGGGCCTCGGTGAGGTCGCAGTCCGGCCCCTCGCCCGGCAGCTGCGAGGGCTTGCGCGGGCAGACGAGGCCCGGTGCGCGCTCGGCGAGGTGGTCGGCGCGGAAGCGCGCCTTGCACGTGCGG
>CAXUES010000063.1:10519-11457 GCA_964250185.1 uncultured Solirubrobacteraceae bacterium
GGCAGTCCACGAGCGGGTCGGTGAAGCCGCCGAGGTGGCCCGAGGCCTCCCACACGCGCGGGTGCTGGATGATCGCCGAGTCGAGCGCCACGACGTCGTCGCGTTCCACCAGCAGCGAGCGCCACCACGCCTCACGCACGTTCTGCTTGAGCAGCACCCCGTAGTGGCCGAAGTCGTAGGTCGATCCCAGGCCGCCGTAGATCTCGCTGGAGGGGAACGCGAAGCCGCGGCGCTTGCACAGCGCGACGACCTTCTCCATGGTGACGACGTCCGGGTCCATGCGCCGATCGTGACACGGGCGCGCGCGGACGGCTCGTCGGCACTCGACGGGTGGGAGTGCCAGCCCCGGGCGAGCTAAGCTGATCGGACGATGCCGATCTACGAGTACCGCCGTCCGGATGGGACCACGTTCGACGTCATCCAGAAGTTCTCCGACCCGACGCTGACCGTCGACCCGGAGACCGGCGTGCCCGTCGAGAAGGTGCTCCACGCGCCCGCGATCCACTTCAAGGGCTCGGGCTTCCACAACACCGACTACGGCACCCGGCGGCGCAACCGCGAGCTGGAGAAGGCCGGGTCGGGGGACTCGGGCTCCGACGGCGGGAGCTCCTCGTCGGAGGGGTCCTCCTCGTCCTCGGAGGGCTCGTCGTCCTCCTCCGACTCGAGCTCGTCGTCCTCGTCGGACGGCAAGGGCTCCTCGTCGGACAAGGGCTCGTCGTCGGGCTCCTCCTCGGCCTCGGAGGGCGGCTCCAAGCCGACCGCGCCGAAGGCCGACAAGGCCGCCTGAGCCCTTCGGGCCGCACCCGGACGCGGCACGCGGCCGCTCACACGGGTAGTCTGCCGCGCATGACACGACGGATCACCCTCCTCCTCGCGGTCGGGGCCCTGGCCGCCGCTCCCGCCGCGGCCAGCCCGCAGACGACGCCCGACCCCACCTC
>CAXUES010000064.1:0-11407 GCA_964250185.1 uncultured Solirubrobacteraceae bacterium
CGTGCCGAGGTACTCGCGGACCAGGTCCGGGTGCTCGCGCAGCGCCGTGTCCATGTCCATGAAGATCACGCCCTGCTTCTCGAGCTCCTCGTTGACCTGGTGGTAGACGACCTCGGACTCGTACTGGGCGCCGACGCCGGCGAGGAAGTTGCGCTCGGCCTCCGGGATCCCCAGGCGGTCGAAGGTGCGCTTGACGTCCTCGGGGACGTCGTCCCAGGAGCGGGAGGCCTTCTCGGAGGCCCGCACGAAGTAGTGGATGTCGTCGAAGTCGACGCCCGCGAGGAACGGCGAGCCCCACTTGGGCATCGTGTGCTCGGTGAAGTACGCGTAGGCGTTGAGGCGGAACTCGAGCATCCACTCGGGCTCGCTCTTGAGCTCGGAGATCTTGCGGACGATCTCCTCGTTGATCCCCTTCGGCGCCTTGTAGAGGTAGTCCTCGGCGTCGTGGAACCCGTACTTCGCGGTGTAGTCGGAGTTCAGGTCCTTCAGGGCGTCGTTCTCGTGGGCGATCTCGGGCGTGGCCATGGTGGCTACTCCACCTCCAGCTTGATGACGTCGTCCTCGACGAGGACGGGGAAGGTCTCCACGGGCGCGTACGCCGGGAGGTTCTGCGGTCGACCCGTGCGCAGATCGAACTTCGAGCCGTGGAGCGGGCACTCCACCGTGCAGGCGGTCGGATCGAACGTGCCCTCCAGCAGCGGGCCGTAGGCGTGCGAGCAGCGGGCCTCCATGGCCAGCAGCTCACCCCCGCAGTTGTAGACCCCGATGTCGAGGTCCTCCCACTGCACGGTCCGCGAGCTGCCCGGGGGCAGCTCGGAGAGGTGGCATATGTCGATGGTCTCAGGCACGCTTGGAAGTCCGATCGGACAGGTACGGATTGTACCGCCGCGGGGGTCGTCTCACGGCGCCCGGACGGGGGTACCCACGGGGCATGGAGGAACCGCCGCCCGACCTGGAGGGCCCGCTGGACCGGCCGAGCGCCGACGAGGTGCTCGCCGGCGTCCCGTCCGCCGAGGAGGTGCTGCGCGACGTGCCGTCGGTGGCCGAGGTGCTGGGCGAGCAGCCCACGGCCGAGGAGGTCGTCGCCGACTCGCCCGCCGAGCTCGACGGGCTCGACGCGGCGGAGGGCGCTTAGCGCGCCTCGGCCTCGCTCGGCGGGGTCTCGGGCTCCCAGTCGGCGCTCGCGCCGCCCAGCGACGCGGACTTGAGCACCTTGAGCGAGAGCAGCGCGCACTTGATGCGCGTCGCGGAGATGTCGATCCCCAGCAGGCCGGTGATGAACGAGCGGTCGAGCTTGAGGACCTCGTCGACCGTCATGCCCTTGACCTCGTCGGAGGCCATGGAGGCCGACGCCTGCGAGATCGCGCAGCCCTGGCCCTCGAAGCGGACGTCCTCGATGGTGCCGCCGTCCCCCACCCGGAGCATCACGCGCAGCTCGTCCCCGCAGAGCGGGTTGTGGTCCTCGGCCTCGAGGTCCGGCGCGTCCATCGGGCCCCAGTTGTGGGGCCGCTTGTAGTGGGTGAGGATCTCCTCGCGGTACAGGTCGTCCACGAGGAGAGCCTAGCCCGGGGCTGCGGTCAGCCGACCCGCCTGGCGCCGATGAGGTGCGAGCCCCAGTAGCCGTCCACGATCGAGTGCTCCATGACCCCGCGCGTGGTCGAGGAGATCGCGGTGGTCGGGCTCGTGGCGATGCCGTCGTGCGACGCGCCGGCGCCCGCCGTGTCGAAGAAGACGATGTCCCCCGCCTGCACGGCGGAGGGGTCCACCGGCGTCCCGACGCCGAACTGGTCGAAGCTCGTGCGCGGCAGCGCGACGCCGGCCTGGGCGAAGGACCACAGCACGAGGCCGGAGCAGTCGAAGCCGCCGGGCGCGGTGCCGGCCGAGCGGTAGGGCGTGCCGATCTGCGTGCGCGCCGCGGCGACCGCGGCGGCACCGGCGCCACTGGCCGCGGCGGCGGTCCCGGTGGCCTGCGGGGCGGGCGCCGGGGTGGTGGCGGGAGCGGTGGGTGCGGTGGGGGCGGTGGTCGGCGGGATGCCCTGCGTCGGGGCGGTGGCCGGGATGACGGAGGTGGGCGAGGTGCTCGCCGAGGTGGGCAGGCGCAGGCGCAGGCGGGTGATCAGCAGCCCGTCCGGACGCCCGTCGACGGTGAGGTGCAGGCGCTTCTCGGTGCGGCGGATGGCGGCGCGGGTGCGCGGGCCGAGCGAGCCGTCCGCGCGGACGCCGAGGCGGCGCTGCAGCGACTTCGTCTCGGTGCGCGTGAGCTTGAGCGGCGACCCCGATGTCGCGGCGGCGGCGGCGGCGGCGGCGGCCGTGGTGCCCGTGGGAGCGGCGGTCTGGGCCGCGGCGGAGGCGGCGGGCACGGTGAGCAGGACCGCAGCGAGCGCTGCGGCGCGAGGGGTCCGTCGCACGGCTTCGCGCATGGGGCTCCTTCTTCGACGTCGTTGGCGGCAGGCCTACGAGGTGAGCTGACGGGCTCGCGCGACCAACTGCGCTACGCCGCGGATGCGGCGATTCGCCCCGGGGGCCCGCTCGCGCGTGCCCCGGTGGTTCCCCCGTCCCGGGGCCATGGAGGTCCCGGGTTCGGCCATCGACTTGCAGGCCGCAACCTACCACGGGTGCACGACGCGTTGCAGGGCGGGCGCCGATGTCCGTCCAGGGCGCTCAAGCCGACCACGCCGGCCGCCGATCGACGGGAGGTGCTCCGCTGGACCGCGTCCCGACACGCCCGCGCGGCGGCGCTCCTGGCGCTGCCGGCCGCCTTCGCCGTCGTCCCCCTCGCCGCCTTCGGCGCGGCCGCCGGGACGGCCGTGATGCTCCCGGCGTGGTTCCACGTCGTCTTCGTCAGCCTCGCCGGCGCGCTCGCGCTCGGGGCCGCCGTGGCGCTGTCGGTCGCCGCCCGCCGCCGGGACGACGGTCGTGCCGTGCTGCTCGGCTTCGCCTTCGCGATCATGGCCGCGCTGCTGCTCCTGCACGCCCTGGCCACGCCGGGCGTCCTGGTCGGCGACAACGGCCTCGTCCGCCTCGCTGGCGCCCTCAACCTGCCCGCGGGCGCGGTGGTGCTCGCCGCATCGGCGCTGCCGGCGCTCCGGCGCCCCCGCCGGGTCGACCTGCTGCTGCGCCTCGAGGTCGGCGTCGTGTCCGTCCTGCTCGTCGCGGGCGGCGTCGTGCTGCTCGACCCCGCGGTCGTGCCCGCGCTCCCGGAGCAGGGGAGCCCCGCCGCGCTCGCGGTGCTCGTCGGCGGCGGCGTCGCCTTCCTGGTGCTCGCGCTGCGCGCCGCACGGACCTACCTGCTCACCCGCAGGCTCGCCGACCTGCTCGTGGTGGCCGGGGCCGTGAGCCTCCTCGGCGCGCTCTACGGGCTCCTCGAGGTGCCGATGATGGAGCTGGGCTTCTGGGTCGCCCACGCCTTCGAGGTCGCGGGCCTCGGCCTCGTCGGCGTCCCCGCCGCGCTCGACCTGCGCCACGACGTGCCCTCCCGGCCGCTGGTCGGCGACCTGCGCGCGACCGAGCTCGTCGCCCACGAGGAGACCTACCTCGGCGGCCGCGTCCGCGCGCTGATGGTCCGCCTCGCGCGCGAGGACGCCTCCACGGAGGGCCACACCCGCCGTGTCGCGACCCTCGCCGTGGAGCTCGGCGAGCAGCTCGGCCTGCCCGAGCGGCGGCTGCGGCTGCTCGCGCTCGGGGGCCTCCTGCACGACATGGGCAAGCTCTCGGTGCCCTCCGAGGTGCTGACCAAGCCCGGCCGCCTGGACCCGGAGGAGCGCGCGGTCATCGAGCGCCACCCGACCTGGGGCCGCGAGCTGCTCGCGGAGCTCGGCGGGTTCCACCCGCTCGTGCTCGACCTCGTCGAGCGCCACCACGAGCGCGTGGACGGCGCGGGCTACCCGGGTCGCCTGCCGGCCCTCGAGCTCCCCCTCGAGGTGCGCCTGCTCACCGTGGCCGACGTCTTCGACGCGCTCACCGCCGACCGCGTCTACCGCGCGGCGTGGCCGGCCGATCGCGCCCTGGCGCTCCTGGACGAGGAGCGCGGCACCGCCTTCGACCCGGCGTGCGTCGCCGCGCTGCACGTCGTCCTCGCCGAGCGGGCCCGCCGTGGGGAGCGCTTGCAGCACGAGCCGGCGGCGGGCGCCGCCGGCCTGCGCCTCGCGACGGCCTGAGAGGACCTAGGCGAAGATCGACCGCACGCGGCCCAGGCCGTCGACGAGCGCGTCGACGTCCTCCCGGGTCGAGTGCGCGGCGAACGACGCGCGGGTGGTGGCGGGCTCGCCGAGCACGCCCATGAGCACCTGGGCGCAGTGGTGGCCCGCGCGCACGCAGACCCCCGTCGAGCCGAGGATCTCCGAGACGTCGTGCGGGTGCACGCCGTCCACGGCGAAGGACACGAGCGCCCCGCGGGCCGCGGCGTCCAGCGGGCCGTGCAGCGTGATGCCGTCCAGCGCGCCGAGGCGTTCCAGCGCGTAGGCGCAGATCGCGGCCTCGTGGTCACGGATCGCGTCCATCCCGACCCGCGACATCCAGTCCACGGCCGCGCCGAGCCCGATGACCTCGGCGATGGGCATGGTGCCCGCCTCGAACTTCGTTGGGACCTCCGCGAAGCGCACCTCGTCGCGGCGCACGACGCTGATCATGTGCCCGCCGCCGAGCAGCGGCGGCAGCGCGTCGAGCGCCTCGCGGGTGCCGTGCAGCACACCGACGCCGGTCGGCCCGTAGGCCTTGTGGCCCGTCCAGGCGTAGAAGTCCGCGCCGATCTCGCGCAGGTCGACTGACAGCTGCGGGACGGCCTGCGAGCCGTCCACCACCGCCAGCGCGCCGGCGGCGTGGGCGCGGGCGACGATGTCGGCGATGGGGTTGATGGTGCCCACGACGTTGGAGACGTGGGTCACCGCGACGACCTTGACGTCGCCGGGCGCCAGGGCGGCGTCGAGCTGGTCGAGGTCCAGCGTGCCGTCGGGGTGCAGCCCGACCCAGCGCAGCTCGGCGCCCGTGAGCTGCCACGGCACGATGTTGGAGTGGTGCTCCATGTCGGTGAGCACCACGACGTCGCCGGGTCCCGCGGTGCCGCGAGCCACGAGGTTGAGCGCCTCGGTGGCGTTGCGGGTGAGCACCGTGGTGCGGGCGTCGCCGCCGACGAAGGCGGCGATCCGCGCCCGGGCGCCCTCGAAGGCGTCGGTCGCCTCGGCGGCGATGGGGTACACGCCCCGGTGCACCGACGCCCGGTAGCCCTCGTAGTAGCCCGCCATCGCGTCGATGACCGCCTGCGGGGTCTGCGAGGTGGCCGCCGAGTCCATGTAGTGGATCCCCTCGCGGCGGAGCGTGGGGAACTCGGTGCGGACGTCGAGCGCTGCGCTGGGTGCGGTGGCCATGGTGGCCCTCCCTATGAGGCGGTGGCGG
Organism: uncultured Solirubrobacteraceae bacterium; assembly: GCA_964250185.1. Taxonomy (GTDB): domain Bacteria; phylum Actinomycetota; class Thermoleophilia; order Solirubrobacterales; family Solirubrobacteraceae; genus Paraconexibacter. Next base: position 5,392 of record CAXUES010000064.1, read on the forward strand.
CGGCCTGGGGCTCGTCGTCGAACTGGTCGGTGATCCAGTGGTAGCCCTCGGACTCGAGGCGCTCCACGACCTCCGGGCCGCCCTCGTGGACGATCCGGCCCTTGTAGAGGATCGAGGTCCGGTCGGGCTTGACCATGTGCAGGATCCGCTGGTAGTGCGTGATGATCAGGACGCCCATGCCGCTGTCGCGCGCCACGGTGTTCACGCCGTTGGCCACGACGTTGAGCGCGTCGATGTCCAGGCCCGAGTCGGTCTCGTCGAGGATCGCGGTGGTCGGCCGCTGCAGCGCGAGCTGCAGGGTCTCCAGGCGCTTCTTCTCCCCGCCGGAGAACCCGTCGTTGAGGTAGCGGGCGACGAAGTCGCGCGGCACGTTGGTGAGCTCCATGGCCGCCTCGACGAGCTGGCGGAACTCCCGCAGGGGGACCTCCTTCTCGCCGCGGGCCTCGCGGTGGGCGTTCATGACCATGCGCAGGTACTTCGTGATGGTCACGCCCGGGATGGCCACGGGGTACTGGAAGGCCATGAAGAGGCCCATGCGCGAGCGCTCGTCCGTGCTGGTCGCGGTGATGTCCTCGCCGCCGTAGACGATCGAGCCCTGGGTGACCTCGAGCGACGGGTGGCCCATGATCACGTTGGCCAGGGTGGACTTGCCCGAGCCGTTGGGGCCCATGAGCGCGTGCACCTCGCCGTCGCGGATGGTGAGGTCCACGCCGCGGAGGATCTCCTTGTCGTCCGCACGGGCGTGCAGGTCCTTGATGACGAGGTCAGGCATGGGCGGTCTCCAGGGGGGCGGTGGGTGGGTTCTCGATGACCAGGTCGGTCGGGGCGACCGGGCCTTCGGCGAAGGCGACGAGCTCGGCGAGCGTGGTCTGGGCCAGGCGCTCCATGACGCCGCCCTGGACACGCGTCCAGAGCAGCTTGGTGGCGCAGCGCTGGCCCTCGGAGCGCTCGTGGGAGCACAGGACCTTGGCGGGCGTCGCCTCGGTGGTGTCGTCCACGAAGCAGTTCATCGGCGCGATCTGGCCCTCCAGGGCGAGGATGGCCTCGTCCATGGAGATGTCCCGGGCCGGCCGCGCGAGGCGGTACCCGCCGTGGGCACCACGCGTGGAGTCCACCAGGCCGGCGCGGCGCAGCAGCGCCACGATGCGCTCCAGGTAGGCGAGCGGCAGGCCCTCGGCCTCGGCGATGGCCTTCAGGGAGGTCGGCCGACCGGGCTCCTGACGGCCCAGCTCGACCAGGAGCCGCACGCCGTACTCCGCCTTGGTCGTGAAGATCATGAGGCCTCAATCCTACCAGCGGGGTCGGAGATGGAGGGTGCCCTGCGCGCCCGTCCGCGGGCGAACGTGCGTTCGACCGGCGTTCCCGGGTAGGGCGTCGTCCATGAGCGACCAGCCCGCACCCGATCCCAAGAACGAGCCGACCGGCAACGCCGAGAAGGACCCCGACACCTGGGTCACCGGCGAGGAGCCGATGACGGGCGCCCAGGCGTCCTACCTGCAGACCCTCTCCCAGGAGGCCGGCGAGGAGTTCGACCCGTCGATCTCCAAGGCCGACGCCTCCAAGCGCATCGACGCGCTGCAGGACAAGACGGGCCGCGGCCAGGGCACCTGATCGCACCGCGCGGCCGGCGCCCGCACCGGGCGCCGGCCGCGCGTTCCTAGCCTGGACGGCCCCATGCCCGTCCGCTCAGACCTCCGCAACGTCGCCATCGTGGCCCACGTCGACCACGGCAAGACGACCCTGGTGGACGCGATGCTCTGGCAGTCCGGGGCCTTCCGCGAGGGCTCCGACGTCAACGACCGCGTGATGGACTCGATGGACCTCGAGCGCGAGAAGGGCATCACGATCCTCGCCAAGAACACCGCCGTGCGGCTGCCCGCGCACGACGGCCAGGGCGAGGTGAAGCTCAACATCGTCGACACCCCCGGCCACGCCGACTTCGGCGGCGAGGTCGAGCGGGGCCTGACGATGGTCGACGGCGTCCTGCTGCTCGTGGACGCCTCGGAGGGCCCCCTCCCCCAGACGCGCTTCGTCCTGCGCAAGGCGCTGGAGGGGCGCCTGCCGGTGATCCTCGTCATCAACAAGGTCGACCGCCCGGACGCGCGCATCAAGGAGGTCGTCGACGAGGTCTACGACCTGTTCCTCGACCTCGACGCCGACGAGGAGCAGATCGACTTCCCGATCGTCTACACCAACGCCAAGCAGGGCTGGGCGTCGATGGACCTCGAGGGCGACGAGGCCGTGGTCGGGACCGACCTGAAGCCGCTGATGGACCTGCTCGTCAGGACCATCCCGGCGCCGACCTACGACGAGGGCCACCCCTTCCAGGCGCTGGTGACCAACCTCGACGCCTCCCCGTACGTCGTCGGCCGCCTGGCCGTCTGCCGCGTCCGCCAGGGCTCGGTCAGGAAGGGCCAGGACATCGCCTGGGCCCGGACCTCCGGCGAGATCGCCCGCGCGAAGGTCGTCGAGCTCTACGTCACCGAGGCGCTGGACCGCGTCGACGCCGCCGAGGCGGGCCCGGGCGAGATCATCGCCATCGCCGGCCTGGCCGACGTGACCATCGGCGAGACGCTCACCGACCTCGCCGACCCCCGCCCGCTGCCGGTCATCACCGTCGACGAGCCGTCGCTCAGCGTGACCATCGGCATCAACACCTCGCCGCTGGCCGGCCGCGACCCCGACGGCAAGAAGCTGACCGCGCGGCTGGTGCGCGAGCGCCTGGAGCGCGAGCTCGTCGGCAACGTCTCCCTGCGGGTCAACGACACGGAGCGCCCCGACGCCTGGGAGGTCCAGGGCCGCGGCGAGCTGCAGCTGGCGATCCTCGTCGAGATGATGCGCCGCGAGGGCTTCGAGCTCACCGTGGGCCAGCCCCAGGTCATCACCCGCGAGGACGAGGACGGCCGCACCCAGGAGCCCTTCGAGCACGTCACCGTCGACGTGCCCGACGAGCACGTCGGCGTGGTCACCCAGCTGCTGGCCCTGCGCAAGGGGCGCATGGGCGAGATGGTCAACCACGGCACGGGCTGGGTGCGCATGGAGTTCCGCGTGCCGGCGCGCGGGCTCATCGGCTTCCGCACGGAGTTCCTCACCGAGACGCGCGGCACCGGCCTCCTGCACCACGTCTTCGACGGCTACGGCCCCTGGGTCGGCGAGCTGCGCATGCGCCCGACCGGCTCGCTCGTGGCCGACCGCACCGGCACGATCACCGCCTTCGCCTGCTTCGCGCTGCAGGACCGCGGCGCGCTCTTCGTCGCGCCGGGCGAGGAGGTCTACGAGGGCATGGTGGTCGGGGAGAACTCGCGCGCCGACGACCTCGACGTCAACGCCGTGCGGCCCAAGCACCTCAACAACATCCGCTCCTCCACCGCGGAGGAGCTCGTGCGCCTCACCCCGCCCAAGCTCATGTCGCTCGACCAGGCGATGGAGTTCCTGCGCGAGGACGAGTGCGTCGAGGTCACGCCGAACCACGTGCGCCTGCGCAAGGTCGCCCTGGACGCCACCTCGCGGGCGAAGCTGGCCAAGAAGGCCAAGGCGGGCGCGCCCGCCTAGCGGGCCGCCGGGTAGGATCGCGTCCATGACGGTGCTCGCCCTGGGATCCTTCGCCGCGACGTTCGGCCTCGTGGTCGTGTTCTTCGTCGCCTTCCCGGTGCTCGTGCACGGGCTGCTGGTGTTCATCGGCGCCCAGGTCTACGGGGAGCACGCCGCCAACCAGGCGCTCCTCGAGGACGGCACCGACATCGGCGAGGGCCTGACGCCCCGCACGGGCGGCGCGGCCCACTAGCCGGGAGCCCGCGCAGGACGCGCGGGCGTCGTAGCATCCCGCCCTCACCAAGGGGGGACGTCGTGGCGGGGCAAGGGGGCCTGGGGCAGGAGGAGGACGAGCGCGACGACCGCCGCGAGGCGCTGCGGGCGGTCGCGACCGTCCGCCTGATCGCCACGCCGCTGCTCACGGTGGCCGCGGTCCTGCAGCCCGACGCGCACATCGGCTGGCTCGCGGCCCTGGTGGTCATCGCCTGCGTGCACCTCGCCGCCACGACCCCTCCCCTGCTGCGCGGCACCGCGGGACCGCGGCTCCTCCTGGTCAGCCGCCTCGGCGACCTGCTGCTCGTCGGCCTGACCGTCGCCCTGGTCGAGCGCTCGTCCCCCACCTTCGCGCTCGTCGCGCTGCTGGCGGTCCTCCTCAGCCCCTCGTTGCTGCAGCCCCGGGCCTCGCACGTCCTCGAGGGCGTCTTCGCGGCGGCGCTCGTCGTCCTCGTCCTGCTCGGCGGCCCCGGCAGGGACGCCGACGTGCGGGCCGGGGCCACCGTGGCGGCGACGGCCTGCCTCATCGCCGTGGTCTCGGGCATCTTCGGGAGCCTCGAGCGCCGGCGCCTGCGGGCGATGAGCGCGCTGGCGGCCGAGCGGCGCGCGCTGCTGAGCTCCGCCGCGGCGCACGCCGAGGCCGACCGCCGCGGCGTGTCGCAGGAGCTCCACGACGGCGTCCTGCAGACGCTGCTGGCGGCGGGCCAGGACCTCGACGACGCGGCCGCCGGCGGGGGCGAGGAGCAGGACCTGCTCCGTGCGCGCGACCTGGTGCGCACGTCGGTGGAGGCGCTGCGCGAGGCGGTGCTGGAGATGCACCCGCACGCCCTGACCGGCTCGAGCCTGCCTCCGGCGCTCACCGCGCTCGTCGCCCGGCACGTCGAACGGGGCGCGCGGATCGCCGCGGCCATCGACCCCGACGCCACGGGCCCGTGCGACGAGGAGCTCTACGCGGTGGCCCGGGAGCTGCTGGCCAACGCGACCAACCGGCCGGGCGTCGGCGTGGTCCGGGTGCGCCTGTGGCGCGACGACGGGCTCTGCCGCCTGGAGGTCGTGCGGGACGGCGGCGGCGCGCGCCGCGGCGCCCGTGCGGGCGACACCGCGGTCGGGACCGTGGGCATCGCCTGGACGGCCGAGCGCCTGCGCCAGGCCGGCGGCGGGCTGCGCCTGGACCTCGACCCGGACGCGCCGGGTCGAGGGTCGGCCTGGGCGCCGGCTAGCGGATCTTGATCCCGGAGATCGCCCGGGAGATGACGAGCTGCTGGATCTCGGCGGTGCCCTCGAAGATGTCGTAGATCTTCGCGTCGCGGTGCCAGCGCTCGACGGGGTACTCGCGGGTGTAGCCGTTGCCGCCCAGGATCTGGATGGCCCGCTCGCTCGCCCACACGGCGACCTCGCCGCTCTTGAGCTTGGACATCGAGCCCTCGGCGTTCTCGAAGGGGACGTTGTTGCGCCCCATCCAGGCCGCGCGCCAGACGAGCAGGCGGGCGGCGTCGATCTCCATCTTCATGCGCGCGAGCGTGAAGGCGATCGACTGGTTGTCGATGATCGGGCGGCCGAACTGCTCGCGCTCCTTGGCGTAGTCCAGCGCGTACTCGTAGGACGCGCGGGCGATGCCGAGCGCCTGGGCGCCGACGGTCGGGCGCGAGGCCTCGAAGGTCGCCATGGAGGCGTTGCCGCGCGACTTCTTGCCCTCGCGCACGCGGGCGAGGCGCTCGTCGAGCTTCTCCTTGCCGCCCAGGACGTAGCTCGCGGGGATGCGGCAGTCGTCCAGGTGGACGTCGGCGGTGTGCGACGCGCGCAGGCCGTGCTTGGAGACCTTGGCGCCCTGCTCGATGCCCTTGGCCTCGCTCATCGGGATGAGGAAGGCGGCGTGGCCGCGCGAGCCGAGCGTCGGGTCGACCGAGGCGATGACGACGTGGACGTCGGAGATGCCGCCGTTGGTCGCCCAGGCCTTCTGGCCGTTGATGACCCACTCGTTCGTGGCCTCGTCGAACTTGGCCGTGGTGCGGATGTTGGAGACGTCCGAGCCGGAGTTGGGCTCCGAGGAGCAGAACGCGGCGACCTTGACGTCGTTGGGCGTGCCGAAGCAGCGGGGGATCCACTCGCCCATCTGCTCGCCCGTGCCCTGCCCGATGATCGCGGCGACGGCCAGGCCGGTGCCCATGATCGCCATGCCGATGCCCGCGTCGCCCCAGAAGAGCTCCTCGTT
>CAXUES010000065.1:0-3255 GCA_964250185.1 uncultured Solirubrobacteraceae bacterium
GATGTTCCCGCGGGTCGCGATGGAGTAGGGGCACACAGCGTGGGTGCCGCGGACGATCGCGATCGCCTCCTCGGCGTCGGCCACCTGCGGCAGCGTCACGTCGAGGTCGACCACCAGGCCGTAGGAGTGGTCGGGCGTGGCCACGAGCGACACCGTCGACTCGATGGCGGCGTCCTCGACGGCCGCGCCGGTGCGGCGGGCCAGGACGCCCAGCGCGCTCTCGAAGCACGCGGCGTAGCCCACGGCGAAGAGCTGCTCGGGGTTCGTGCCCTGGGGCACCTCCCCCTCGGGCGCCGGCGGGCGCAGCTGGACGTCCAGCGCGCCGTCGGACGTGCGGCCGTGGCCGGCGCTGCGGCCCCCGGTCACGTGGGCGTGGGCGGTGTAGACGACCTTGGCCATGCGGCCACGGTAGGAGGGACGTCGCGGGCGGCCCGTCAGAGGCCGGGGCCGGCCGCCGCCAGCGAGCGCCGCGCGGCGTCGATGACCTCGCCCGGGGAGCTCGTCCCCGCGTCGACCTTCGCGCGCCCGGTGCGGATCGAGAGCACCGGGTGCAGGGCGGCGAGGCGCAGGCGCAGGCGGTCCACGGCGAGCTCCGCGTCGCGTGCGCTGGCCCCCGGCAGCAGCAGCGCATAGGCGCCCGGACCCACGCGGAAGGCGCGGTCGGTCGCGCGCAGCTCCTCCCCGAAGGTCGCCGACAGCTCGGCCAGGACGTGGTCGGCGGCCTCGCCGTCGAGGAGGTCGAGGCCGCTGACCTCGCACAGGACGACCTCGGCGCTGGAGTCCGCGCGCACCGCGAGCGTGCGCTCCCGCGCGACCTCGCGCTCGAAGGCGCGCGAGTTGCCCAGCTGCGTGGCCGCGTCGCCCGCCGCGCGCTGCAGGCGCTCGTACGCCCAGGCGGAGATCAGCGCGGCCGAGGCCTGGTTGGCGAACGCGCGCAGCGCCTGCAGGCGCTGGGAGCTCGGGCGCAGGTGGTCGGCCGGCTCGTCGACCCACACGACGCCGACGAGCTCGTGCTCGGGGCCGTAGAGCGGCACCACGAGACGGTGGCCGTCCCAGGCGTGCGGCCCGCGGCCGTCGCGCCGCCCGGGCGGGAGCTCGCGCCCGGCGGGCAGCCGGTCGGCCACGTCGTGGCGGTCGAGCAGGTAGCAGCCCTCCACCCGGAAGCCGATGTCGAAGAGCGGGCCGAGCTGCTCCGGGGCGAGCGCCTCCTGCGGCCACGCGTCCACGGGGATCCCCGAGCCGGCGCGGGTGCGCAGGAGCCCGTCGTCGGGGTCGACGGTGTCCACCAGCACGCGCTCGAAGCCGAGCACCTCGCCGATGGAGCGCACGACCTTGTCGAGCACGGGCTCGAGCGAGCGCGCCCCCGCGATGCGCGAGGAGACCCGCAGGAGCTGCTCCAGCGCCGCGCGGTGGCTCGCGCCCTCGACGGCCTCGGTCGCGCGCTGCAGCGCGATGCCCATGACGAGCGCCGCGGAGGTGAGCACGTCGATCTCCTCGTCGGTCGGCCGGCGGCCGGAGCGCGGCGAGTCGAGGGAGAGCAGCCCGAGCCACTGCCCGTCCGTGTGGCGCACGGGGATGAGCAACGCGTCGGCGGAGCGCCAGCGGTCCTCCGGGGCGTCGGCGGGCACGACGTCGTCAGACTGCCACCACGCCTCCTCGCGCGCGTCCCACAGGCCCGCGCCCACCTCGGCGGGGATGAAGTACGCCTCGCGGCGCAGGAAGCGCTCCTGCAGGAACGACCAGTCCCCCCAGCCGTAGGTCCGGCCCTGGAGGGCGCGGCGTGCCTCCTCGGGCAGCCCGTGGATGCTGTGCACCACGAAGTCGTCCCAGGCCGGGCGGTGCAGGTTGATGACCACCCCCCAGCCGAGCTGGTCGCAGATCGTGGCGCCGATCGTGTCCAGGAGCGACTCCAGCCCCTGGGGGCTGCGCACGCTCAGCGCGACCTCGACGAGGTGGCGCAGGCGGGTGGTGGCCGCCACCGTGATCTCCAGCTCGAGCTCGTGCGCCCGGCGCGCCGTCGCCTCGTGCAGCGCGCTGATGTCCTTGACCGTCACGAGCATGCCCGCGTGCTCGCCGGCCTCGTCGCGCACCCCGCGCCCCGCCACGAGCGCGGTGAGCGCGCTGCCGTCGCGGCGGCGCAGCTCGATCTCCTCCTGCTCGCCGCGGCGGCGGCCCCGCAGCACGTGGGCGAGCAGCGCCTCGCGCTCCTCGGCGGGCCAGAAGCCGCGGGCGCCGTCGTCGCCGTCGAGCACCTCCTCGGGCGTCCAGCCCGTGAGCGCGCAGAAGGAGCCGTTGACCTGGACGACCCGGCCCTCGCGGAAGACGAGGAAGCCGTCCTGGAAGGCCGCGACGAGCGCGGCGGACCAGCCCCGCTCGCGGCGCAGCTCGTCCTCGAGCTCGCGCTGGGCGCGCAGCGCGTCCAGCGGCAGGCGCACGTGGACCTCGGTGCCGCCGCGAGCGCCCGGGCGCACCTCCAGCCCGCCGCCGATCGCGGCCAGGCGGCGGCGCAGGCGGGCGTGGCCGACGTGGCCGTCGGCGGCCGCCTCGTCGAGGCGGCCGGCGGGCACGCCGCGCCCGTCGTCGCGCACCACGAGCTCCATGGAGGCGCCCGGGACGTCGATGTCGACCCGGGCGGCGCGGGCGTCGGCGTGCTTGACGACGTTGGCCAGCAGCTCGCGGACCACCTCGACGACGAAGGTGTCGTGGCCCCCGGTCGCGCGCGGGTCGACGCGGGTGCGCACCTGCAGCCGCCCCCGGCGCGCGGCGTCGTCGCCCAGGCGCCGGACGGCGTCCTCCAGCGACGCGGCCACGACGGACTCGTCGTGCATCGCGGTGACCAGCCCGCGCAGCGACGTGCCGAGCGCCTCGAGCTGCGCCTCCACGGCGCCCAGCCGGGGATCGCCCGCCGGTCCGGCGAGCTCGGCGAGGTCCTGGCGGGCCGCGAACAGGCGCTGGAGGGCGTCGTCGTGCAGCGCCTCGGCGAGGCGCAGGCGCTCCTGGCGCTCGGCTTCCGCGATCTCCGCGGTGAGCCGGGCCGGATCGCCCTGGCTCACGCCGGGCCCCGGCGACGCTTCGGACGGCGGTCCATCGACCCGGGAGCTTGACGGATGGGCCCCCGGTTGTCGATCGCTCAAGGCCGACCGTGGCACGTGCCGATCATCCTGGGGCATGGACGAGAACGACGAGCATCCCCAGCACCGCCTCCAGGAGGTCGAGCTGGAGACCCCCAGCCACCGCATCCGGGGCTCGATGACG
>CAXUES010000065.1:3265-3770 GCA_964250185.1 uncultured Solirubrobacteraceae bacterium
AGGACTGCAGCTCGCGGATCACCCGACCGATCGGCCTGGGAGCATGGACGTCATGGACCCGACACAGCACCGCACCGAGCGTGTGGTCATCGAGACCCAGCGGCACCGCATCACGGGGCTGCTCACGCTGGCCCGGGACGGCTACCGCTCGCGGGTCTCCGACCTGCTCAACGCGTCGGAACGCGACTTCCTCTCGCTGACCGACGCCACGGTCGAGCCGCTGGACGGCTCGGCGCAGCCCGTGCGCCACGCCTTCCTGGCCGTCTCGAGGCTCCACGTCGTGCTCGCAGCGCCCCTGGAGTGACGCAGGCGCCACACTGACCGCATGTCGACCACCGCACCGACCGATGTCCGCGTCGCCGTGGTGGGAGCCGGCTTCGGCGGCATCGCCATGGGCGCCGCCCTGCGCCGCGCGGGCGAGCGCGACTTCGTCGTGCTGGAGCGCGCCGCCGAGCTCGGCGGCACCTGGCGGGAGAACACCTACCCCGGTGCCGCGTGCGACATC
>CAXUES010000065.1:3780-9089 GCA_964250185.1 uncultured Solirubrobacteraceae bacterium
GGTGCTGGAGGCCCGCTGGGAGCAGGACGCCGCGCGCTGGCACCTGCGCCTCGCCGACGGCTCCGCGCTGCGGGCCCGGACGCTCGTGGTCGCCTGCGGGCAGCTCTCCACGCCCGCCTTCCCCGCCATCGCGGGCCGCGAGGGCTTCGCCGGGCCCGCCTTCCACTCGGCCGAGTGGGACCACGACGTCGACCTGGCCGGCAAGCGGGTGGCGGTCATCGGGACGGGAGCCAGCGCGATCCAGCTCGTGCCGCGCATCGCCGAGGTGGCCGCCCACGTCGACGTCTTCCAGCGCACGCCCCCGTGGCTGCTGCCGCGCCGCAACCGCCCCTACGCGCCGTGGGCGCGCCGGGCCATCGCCCGCCTGCCCGGCCTGCAGCGCCTGCGGCGCACGACCATGCTCGCGTTCTGCGAGAGCGGGATCGCCGGCCAGACGCGGGTGGCGGCCATCCGCCTGGGCCTGCGCGCGTGGTCGAGGTGGTTCATGCGCCGGCAGGTCCGCGATCCGGCGCTGCGCGCGCGGATCTGGCCCGACTACGCCATCGGCTGCAAGCGCGTGCTCTTCAGCTCGGCGTACCTGCCGGCGTTGCAGCGCCCGGACGTCACGCTGGTCACCGACCCGATCGCCCGCATCGACCCCTCGGGGCCGGTCGGGGAGGACGGGATGGCGCACCCGGCCGACGTCATCGTCTACGGCACGGGCTTCCGCGCCCACGACTTCGTCGCCCCGATGCGCGTCGTCGGGCGCGACGGCGTGGAGCTCGCCGAGCGCTGGGCCGGCGGGGCGCGCGCGCACCTGGGCATCAGCGTCCACGGCTTCCCGGGCCTGCACCTGCTCTACGGCCCCAACACGAACCTCGGCTTCGGCTCGATCGTCGTGATGCTCGAGGCGCAGGTCCGCCATGTCATGGACGCGCTCGCCCGCGCCGAGGCGGCCGGGGCCGATGCGCTCGAGGTCCGCGCGGAGCGGGAGGAGGCCTCCACCGAGGAGGTGCAGCAGCGGCTGCGCCACTCGGTGTGGACGGCCTGCGAGAGCTGGTACCGCGCCGGCGACGACGGGCGCATCGTCAACAACTGGCCGGGCCAGATGGCCGAGTACGTGGTGGCCACGCGGCACGCGTCGGACGAGGACTACGAGCTGGTGCGCGCCCGGGGCTGAGGGCGCGCACCGCTCCGTGCGTCAGCTCAGCCCTGGACGCCCCAGGAGGCCAGCTGGAACGGCTTGGCCAGCTTCTGCTTCACGAGGAAGTCCAGCGTGCCCTGCAGCTGCTTGGTCCCCGTGGAGGTCCACGGCGCGGTCGGGTAGCTCTCCAGCGGGCTCCACGCCTTGTCGACCTCGGGCGTGATGGCCTGGGCCTTGGCGTCGTAGGCGTAGAAGGCGTCGGGCGCCGAGCGGGCGAGCTCCACGCTCTTGGCGCGCGCGTCGATCCACGCCTTGGCGATGCCGGGGTGGGCCTTGTCGAACTTCGTCGCGATCGTGGTGATCGACGTGCCCTGCAGCTCGGGGTGGTCGTCGGAGCGGTCGATGACCGGGAAGCCCTCGTCGGCGAGCGGCTTGGCCTGCACCACGGCGATCGCCGCCGCGTCCAGCGAGCCCGAGCGCAGCGCGGTGATGGCCGCCGGGTTGAGCATCGCGGTGAGCGTCGGCTTGCCGGTCAGCCCGCGCTCGGCCAGCAGCCCCTGCAGGTAGCGGTCCTGGAAGGAGGCCTGCTGGCGGGAGACCTTCTTGCCCGCCAGCGCCGCGACGTCCTTCGGGCCGCCCTTGCGGGTGATCAGCCACGCGTTGATGCCCGTCCGGTTCTGCAGGAGGGCACGGGCGGGGACGCCCTGGGCCTTGGCGATGAGCTGGGGCGTGTCGCCCGCGATGATCATGTCGAGGCTGCCGCCCACGAGCGCCTGGGTGGCCAGCGGGCCGTTGGCGAACTCCACCGGCTTGATCGCGGTGACGCCGGCGGGCTTGAGCCACTCGAGGAGCTTCCCCGTGCTGTTGGCGTAGCCCTCCGGGCCGTTGAAGCCGCCGCCCGTGCCGATGTAGCCGACGCGCAGCGTCACCCCGCCGCCGCTCGAGGACGACGCCGATGCGCTCCCGTCGTCGGAGCCGCAGCCGCTGGCTCCCACGGCCGTGAGGAGGGAGGCGCCGAGGACGGCGAGGGTCAGGAGGGATCTGCGCATGGGGTCCTTGTGTGGGTGGTGGATCAGGAGGAGGCGGGCGGCGCGGCCTCGTCCGCCACGCCCAGCGCACCCAGCAGGTGGGTGCGCAGCGCGGCGACGCCGGGGTCGCCACGACGGCGGCCCGCGGAGAGGTCGATGCGGTGGTCGACGGCGATGACGCCGTCGGCGAGCACGAGCACGCGGTCGGCCAGCACGATCGCCTCGTCGACGTCGTGGGTGACCAGGAGCGTCGCGGGGCGATGGCGGTCGCACAGCGCCCGCAGCAGCGCGTGCATGCGGATGCGCGTGAGCGCGTCGAGCGCCCCGAAGGGCTCGTCGAGCAGCAGCAGGCGCGGCGAGCGGATGAAGGCCCGCGCGAGGGCGACGCGCTGGGACTCGCCACCGGAGAGCGTCAGCGGCCACTGGTCGGCGCGGCCCTCGATGCCGACCTCGGCCAGCGCGGCGAGCGCGGCGTCCCGGGAGGCCCGCGGCAGGCCGAGCACGACGTTGCGCCACACGCGCTTCCACGGCAGCAGGCGGTGGTCCTGGAAGACGACCGCGCGCGCCTCGGGGACCTCGACCTGGCCGTCGGCCTCCGGGTCGAGGCCGGCGAGCGCCCGCAGGAACGTGCTCTTGCCCGAGCCGCTGGCGCCGAGCAGCGCGACGACCTCGCCCTCGACGAGCTCGAGGTCGATGCGGGAGACGATCGTCCGCTCGCCGAAGCGCCGGCCGTAGCCCGCGACGCGCACGACGACCGGCGCGGCGGCGGCCTGCTCGGGGCGGGCGGCGTCCGCCCGCGGGACGGGATGCGCGCTCACAGCGACCGCAGCCCCGAGCGCCACGACAGCGCCACGCGCTCGAGCAGCCGCACGAGCTGGTCGGAGGCGACGCCCAGGACGCTGTAGACGAGCAGGCCGACGAGGATGACGTCGGTCTGCAGGAGGTTCTGCGCGTTGGTCATGAGCGCCCCGATGCCGGAGGTCGCGTTGATCTGCTCGCCCGCGACCAGGACGATCCAGGCCAGGCCGAGCGAGAAGCGCAGGCCCACGAGCCACGAGGCGAGCGCGCCCGGCAGCACGACCTGCGTCACGAGCCCGAGCCGGCCCAGGCCGAAGGTGCGACCCGCCTCGACCAGGCGCGCGTCGACCCCGCGGATGCCCGCGTGGAGGTTGAGGTAGATGGGGAAGGCGACGGCGAAGGCGACCAGCAGCACCTTCGGGCGCTCGTCGATCCCGAACCAGAGGATGAACAGCGGGACGAGCGCCAGGGCGGGCATCGTCCGGAACATGTGGACGAGCGGGTCCACGAGCCGCTCGCCGACCGGGGAGAGCCCGGAGAGCAGCCCGAGCACCGTCCCCGTGGTGACCCCGAGCAGGAGGCCGAGCGCGACCCGCCGCAGCGAGACCGCCAGCGCGTCGGGGAGCTCGCCGGAGCGGGTCAGGTCCCAGGCCGTCGACGCGACGTCCGACGGCGAGGACAGGACCTGCGGCGCCACGCCGCCGACCGTCGTGGCCAGCTGCCAGGCGACCAGGAGCGCCAGCGGGCCGACGACGACGAGCCAGCGGGTGCGCGCGAGCCGGGCCCGGACGCGCCCGGCGCTGCCCGTCCGCGGCCGGGCGCCGGGTCCGACGACCGGCACGAGCGCCAGGTCCGGAGCGCCGTCCCGGCTATTCCATGTGAAGTTGGTAGACATTGGGGCATATGAACGTAGCGCACCCCGAGCACCTCGAGCTCGCCACGGACGTCCTCGTGATCGGCGGCGGCCCCGCCGCGCTCTGGGCGGCGCTCACCGCCCGGGAGTCCGGCGCCCGGGTCGTCCTGGTCGACAAGGGCTTCGCGGGCGCCAGCGGCGTGGCCGCCGCGGCGAGCGCCGGGCACTGGTGGGTCCCGCCCGCCGGCCGGGAGGCGGCCATGGACGAGCGGTACGCCGCGGGCGCCGGGCTCTCCGAGCGCTCCTGGATGGCCCGCGTGCTGGAGGAGACCTGGCGGCGCTTCCCCGAGGTCGCCGACGGCCTGGCCCACCAGACGCCGCAGCTCGGCCTCCCGAACCTGCCCCGCACGAGCCGCCCGGCCATCGAGGGGCCCGTCTACGGACGCGCCCTGCGCCGGCGCGCCTCCCGGCGGGGCGTGCGCATCCTCGACCACGCCCCGGCGCTCGAGCTGCTCGTGGACGCCGACGGCGCGGTCCGCGGCGCCGCGGGCGTCAAGCGCCAGGAGGACCGCCCGTGGCGCATCGTGGCGGGCGCGGTCGTCCTGGCGGCGGGCGGCTGCGCCTACAAGAGCGGGTCGCTGGGCTCCAACGTCGACACGGGCGACGGCTACCTGCTCGGCGCGGAGGTCGGCGCGCGCCTCTCCGGCATGGAGTTCTCCAACTACTACGGCGTGGTCCCCGTCGGCGCGTCGCTGGACAAGAACGGCTTCTACGGCGCGAGCACCTTCACCGATGCCGACGGCGACGTGGTCGCCGAGGGCTGGTCGGGCGCGCTGGGCGCCGTGGGCCCCGACCCCTTCGGCGCGAGCCTGGCCCGCGCCTCGACGCGCGGCCCGGTGTTCTCCGTCCTGGACCGGGCCCCCGTGGCGGCGCGGCCGCTCATGCGCGCCGCGATGCCGAACTACTTCATGGCCTTCGACCGCCTGGGCATCGACCCGTTCACCCAGGCCTTCGAGATCGAGCTCATCCAGGAGGGGACCGTCCGCGGGACGGGCGGCCTGCGTCCGGCCCGCGAGGACTGCTGGACCGGCGTTGAGGGCCTGTGGGCCGCCGGGGACACGCTCTCCCGCGAGCGGGTCGTCGGCGCCACGAGCGGCGCGGGCGCGGCCAACGCGGCCTTCACCATCGCCTCGGGCACCTGGTCGGGCCGGGCGTCGGCCGAGCACGCGCTCGCCCACGCCGGCCCGCCGCCCTCCCTGCGCGGCGCGGGCACCGTCGGCCTGCGCCCGACCGGGCGGGCCGGGGCGCCCGACGACTGGCGCGAGCTCACCCGCGCGGTGCAGGCGCAGGCCCTCCCGGTCGAGCTCAACGCGCTGCGCACGCAGGCGGGGATGGCCGGCGCCCAGCGCGAGCTCGACGCGCTCTGGCGCGCGGCGGGCGACAGCCTGCGCGGCGGCGGCGGCCGCTCGACCGACCGGGCCCGCGAGGCGGCGGCGATGCTCGCCTG
>CAXUES010000065.1:9099-11282 GCA_964250185.1 uncultured Solirubrobacteraceae bacterium
CGCGCAGGCCCGGGTGGAGAGCCGGGGCATGCACGTGCGCGACGACGCCCCGGCGCGCAGCGACACCGGCCGGATGCGGGTCGTGCTCGACGGGCTCGACGCCCCGCGGGCCTCCGTGGAGGCGATCGACCCCGCTGCGGGCGCGGCGTCGCTGGGAGTCGCGGCATGATCGAGGTCGTCAGCGACGACCGCTGCACGCGCTGCAACCTGTGCGTGCACGTCTGCCCCATGGACGTCTTCGACCTCGTGCCGGGCGCCGCGCCGACCATCGCCCGCCAGGACGACTGCCAGACGTGCTTCCTCTGCGAGGCCCACTGCCCCGCCGACGCGCTCTACGTCGCCCCGATGCGCCACCCGGCGCCCGTGGGCTCCGCGCACCTCGACGAGGCCGGCCTCATCGCCGACGGCACGATGGGCTCCTACCGGGCGCGGCTGGGCTGGGGGCCGGGACGGCGGCCGGCGACCTCGCCCGAGGAGCTGCTCGCGCTCACCCGCGTCGGCCCGCGGGCCGTGCCCGCCGGGGACTGAGGGCCCGGATCGACCGAGCGGAGAGGGAGGGATTCGAACCCTCGGTACGTGTTAGCGCACACACGATTTCCAATCGTGCCCGTTCAGCCGCTCCGGCACCTCTCCTCGGGACGGCGCAGGGTAGCGCCGAGCGCCGCCTCAGCGCTGCCAGCGTCCTCCGCGGAGCACCGGCACCGCCTCGCCGCCGGGGAGCACGCCGTCGACGTCCACCTCGGGCCCGCCGATCATGAAGTCGACGTGGATCTGCGAGGCGTTCAGCCGCGGGTGGTCCTCCTCCCCGGCGGTGAACGCGTACGCGTTGCCCAGCGCGATGTGCGAGGCGGCGTTCTCGTCGAGCAGCGTGTCGAAGAAGACCGTGCCCAGCGGGCCGATGCGGCCGTCGCCGTCCACGATGGCCACCTCGCCGAGGCGGCTCGCGCCCTCGTCCTTGGCCGCGTAGGCGCGCAGGACGTCGGCGCCGCGGTCGGCGTCGATGCGCACGGCCTCGCCACCGCGGAACTCGACCTCGAGCCCGTCGATGATCGACCCGCCGGCGACGAGCGGCTTGGTCGCGCGGACGACGCCGTCGACGCGGGTCGGGTCGGGCGCGGAGAAGACCTCCTCGGACGGGAGGTTGGGCATGTGGACGATACCGTCGATCGTCGTGAAGCTCGCGGTCAGCCACTCGGACGTCGGCAGCAGTCCGACGGTCAGGTCGGTGCCCGGACCGCGGAAGCGCAGCGCGTCGAAGCGGCGGTCGTTCAGAGCGGACGAGGCGCGGCGCAGGGTGTCCCGGCGCTCGCCCCAGGCGGCGATCGGGTCCTCGGTGTCGAGTCGGCAGACGTGGAGGATCTGCTCGCCGAGCCGGTCCCACGCCGCGTCGGGGTCGAGGTCGGGATAGACGAGCTGCGCCCACGCGCGCGTCGGGCACGGGACGGCGGTCCAGTTCGTCGTGCGGTCGTTGACGACGACCCCGCCCTCCTTGACCGCGGGCAGCTGGTCGCGCCCGGCGCGCGCGGGGTCGAGGTCCTCCATCAGGCCGGGGAACGCCGGGCCGGTCAGGCCGATCCGCGCGGCACGCGCGTTGCCGAGCGCGAGCACGCGCTGGCCGATCCAGTCGGGAACGAACTCGAGCGTGTCGTCGGGCGCGTGGGCGATCCGCGCGTGCTTGACGTGCATGTCGAAGTACGAGACGTCGACGAACTTCGCGCCGGCGCGATACGCGGAGCGTGCGAGCGCGCGGGTCAGCGGCTCCTTGCCGATCTCCGAGCCGATCGCGACGATCTGGCCGGGCTGGACGTTGGCCCCGAAGCCGACGACGAGCTCGGCGAAACGGTCCAGGGTGTCGTGGTCATCGAAGGCGCTCACGGACGGGCAAGCTACCCGGCCGCCTGATGGCTGTGGGGCTTCGTCCGATCGGATGACCGTCGTTCACCCGACATGCCGTGCGAAAGCTCGATGGGGAGGGTGGCTTCGTGCGAGCAAGATCCACAGCGAGGCTCGACCGAACCCTGCCCCCCAGGCGCGTGACCCGCAATGGATGCGTGCCAGGTCGGGCCTCGTTCTCAAGGAGCTATCGCCGGCCGCCCCGCCTTCCCCTTAGTGGCGGCCGGCGTACTCCGTGATGATCGCCGCGGCGCGCGCGCCGTAGCCGCCGCCGAAGAGCACGGCGTGGA
>CAXUES010000066.1:0-11281 GCA_964250185.1 uncultured Solirubrobacteraceae bacterium
CGCGGCCTGCAGGTCGGTGAGGCGGTAGTTGAAGCCGAGGCGGTCGTGGTCGAGCCAGCCCATGTCGGGCGCGCGGCCCTGGTTGCGCTCGGAGTCGATGATCGCCTTCTGGCCCTCGTCGCCGAGGGCGATCATGCCGCCCTCGCCCGTGGTGAGCTGCTTGTTGGCGTAGAAGCCGAAGATCGCGGGGTGCCCGGAGGCGCCGACCATCGTGCCGTCGGGGTGGCGGGCACCGAGGGCCTGGGCGGCGTCCTCGACGATCGGCAGCCCGATGTGCTCCATCGCGGCGATCTCCGCGGGCTGGCCGAAGATGTGGACGGGCAGCAGCGCGGCGGTGCGCTCGGTGACCGCCGAGGCCATCGCGTCGGCGGTCACGTCGAAGGTCGTCGGGTCGATGTCCACGAACACCGGCCGCGCGCGCTCGAAGAGGCACGCGTTGGCCGTGGCCACGAAGGAGAACGGGCTCGTGACGACCTCGTCGCCATCGCTGACCCCGACGGCGCGCAGCGCGAGGTGCAGCGCCGCGGTGCCGCTGGAGACCGCGCTGGCGTGCCGGGCGCCGAGGAAGGCGGCGAAGGCCTCCTCGAAGGCGGGCACGCGCGGGCCGAGCGAGAGCTGGCCGGAGCGGATCACGGCCAGGAGCGCCTCCTCCTCCTCGGTGCCCAGGACGGGCTGGGCGAGCGGGACCTCGTCGGTGTGGGTGCTCACAGACGCTCCCGGACGGCCGGTTGCTCGGCGACCTCGAGGGAGTCCACGAGCGCCTGCCAGGAGGCGGCGATGACGTTCTCGGCCACGCCGATCGTCCCCCAGGAGCGCGCGCCGTCGGTGAAGTCCATGAGCACCCGCGTGGTCGCGGTGGTGCCGAGGTGCTCGTCCAGGATCCGCACCTTGTAGTTGACGAGCTCGACCTGGGCGAGGTGCGGGTGGACCTCGCCGATGACCGCGCGGAGCGCCGCGTCGAGCGCGTTGACCGGCCCGTTGCCCTCCGCGGTGCGCACGTAGCGCTCCCCGTCGACCCAGACCTTCAGCGTCGCCTCGCACTCCACGCGGCCGTCGGCGCGCTGCTCGACGATCGTCCTCCAGCTCTCCAGGCGGAACAGCGGCTGGTACTCGCCGGCCTCCTTGCGCAGCAGCAGCTCGAAGGACCCGTCGGCGGCCTCGAACTGGAAGCCCTCGGCCTCGAGCTCCTTGACGCGGTCGATGACGCGCACCGCGGCGGCGTCGTCGAGGCCGATGCCCGCCGCGACGGCCTTCTCCACGACGGTCTGGCGTCCGGCGAGCTCGGAGATGACGAGCTTGCGCGCGTTGCCCACCCGCGCGGGGTCGGCGTGCTCGAAGGTGCTGGCGTCGGCGCGGACGCCGGCGACGTGCAGCCCGCCCTTGTGGGCGAAGGCGTTGCGCCCGACGAAGGGCTGGCGCGGGTCGGGCGGGCGGTTGAGGAGCTCGTCGACCGCGTGCGCGGTGACGGTCAGGCGCTCGAGGCGCTCGGGCGGCAGGACCTCGAGGCCGAGGCCGAGCTGCAGGGCTCCGATGACCGAGACGAGGTTCGCGTTGCCCGTGCGCTCCCCGATGCCGTTCATCGTGCCCTGCACGTGCGTGGCCCCCGCCTCGACCGCGGCCAGCGTGTTGGCCACGCCGAGCTCGAGGTCGTTGTGGCAGTGCACGCCGACGCGCTCGGGCCCGAAGGCGGCGACGCAGTCGCGGATGGCCGCCGCGACCTGGCCGGGCAGCGAGGAGCCGTTGGTGTCGCAGCAGACGACGCGCTCGGCGCCGTGCTCGATGGCCGCGCCGACCGCGCGCATCGCCCCGTCGCGGTCGTCGCGCCAGGCGTCGAAGAAGTGCTCGGCGTCGTAGAGCACGCGCTTGCCCGTGGCGCGCAGGAACGCGACCGACTCGCCGATCATCGCGAGGTTCTCCTCCGCGGAGACCTTCACGACCTTCTCCAGGTGCAGGCCCCAGGTCTTGCCGACGATCGTGGTGACCGGGGCGAAGCAGGCGGCCAGGACCCGCAGGCCCTCGTCGTCGGCGGCGGCCACGCCGCGCCGGCGGGTCATCCCGAAGGCCGCGACGACGGCCTGGTCGAGGTGCTCCTGCTCCAGCAGCGCGAAGACCTCGAGGTCCTTGGGGTTCGACGACGGGAACCCCGCCTCGATCAGGCCGATCCCGAGCTGGTCCAGCAGCCGGGCGACGCGCACCTCCTCCGCGGCGGTGAGCGTCATCCCCTCCCCCTGCATCCCGTCGCGGAGGGTGGCGTCGTAGAGCTCGGGGCCCGGGGTCATGCGGGGCGCTGCGCCTCGGCGAGCGCGGGCACGGGATCGAGCCAGTCGCGGTGGCGCTCGTCGCGGCCGTGCAGCACGTCGTCGAAGGCGACGGCCATCGCGCGCGTGACCGGACCAACGGCGCCGTCCCCCACGGGGCGGTCGTCGATCTCGCGGACGGGGACGAGCTCGGCCGCGGTGCCGGTGAGGAAGACCTCGTCGGCCAGCGCGAGCTCGGCGCGGGCGATGTCGCGCTCCACCACCTCGTAGCCCGCCTCCTCGGCCAGCGTGATGGTCACCCGGCGCGAGATGCCGTCCAGGATGGAGGCGCCCTGCGGCGGCGTGACGACCTTGCCGTCGCGCACGACGAAGATGTTCTCCCCCGAGCCCTCGCAGAGCATCCCGCGGTGGTCGAGGAGGATCGCCTCCTCGTAGCCGGCGTGGTGGGCCTCGAGCTTGGCGAGGATCGAGTTGAGGTACTGCCCGGTGGCCTTGGCGTGCGGGATCAGCGACTTGGGCGAGATGCGCTCCCAGGAGGAGACCTTCGCCCGGATGCCGTTGGCCTTGCCCTCGTCGCCGAGGTAGGCGCCCCACGGCCAGACCGCGATGGCGACGTCCACCGACGCGTTGAGCGGGAAGAGGCCCATGGTGCCGCCGCCGCGGTAGACGAGCGGGCGGATGTAGCACTCGCGCATGCCGTTGCGGGCGATGAGCTCGAGCGTCGCCTCGCGGATCTGCTCGCGCGAGAACGGGATGTCCATGTAGTAGAGGCCGGCCGAGGCGAAGAGCCGGTCGACGTGCTGCTGGTGGCGGAAGACGGCCGGGCCGACCTCGGTGTCGTAGCAGCGCACGCCCTCGAAGACCCCGGTGCCGTAGTGCAGCGCGTGGGTCAGGACGTGGACCTTGGCCTCGTCGTAGGGGACGAACTCGCCGTTCATCCAGATGACGTCCGAGCGGGTCATGACGCGGATCCTCCCAGGTGGGCGAGCACGGCGGAGGTGGCCTCGTCGGTGCTCGCGGAGCCTCCGAGGTCGCGGGTGCGCAGGCCGTCGGCCAGCGCGGCGTCGACGGCGGCCTCGATGGCCAGGGCCTCCTCCTCGCGGTCGAGGCCGTGGCGCAGCAGCAGGGCCGTCGACAGGATCGTGGCCAGCGGGTTGGCCGCGCCGCTGCCGGCGATGTCGGGCGCCGAGCCGTGCACCGGCTCGAAGAGCCCGGGCGTGCCGGCCTCCCCGAGCGAGGCGCTCGGGAGCATCCCGATGGAGCCCGTGAGCATGGCGGCCTCGTCGGAGAGGATGTCCCCGAAGAGGTTGTCGGCCAGCAGGACGTCGAAGTCGGCGGGCCGGACGATGAGCTGCATCGAGGCGTTGTCGGCCAGGACGTGCTCCAACGGCACGTCGGGGAACTCCGCGGCGTGCGTGTTGGTGACGACCTCGCGCCACAGGCGCGAGGTCTCCATCACGTTGGCCTTGTCGATCGAGGAGACCCCCCGCCGCGCGGCGCGGAAGGCGACGCGGGCGATCCGCTGCACCTCCTCGACGGTGTAGGCGCAGAGGTCGGAGGCCATCGTCTCCGTGCGGACCTTCTCGCCGAAGTAGATGCCGCCGGTGAGCTCGCGCACCACGAGCAGGTCGGTGCCCTCGATGTGCTCGCGCTTGAGCGGGGAGGCGTCGTAGAGCGCCGGGACCGGGCGGACCGGGCGGAGGTTGGCGAAGAGGCCGAGCTCCTTGCGGATGCCGAGCAGGCCGCGCTCGGGGCGGTCGGCCTTCGCGTCGGTGGTGTCCCACTTCGGGCCGCCGACGGCGCCGAGCAGGACCGCGTCGGCGGCTTTGCAGGCGCTGAGCGTCTCGTCGGTGAGCGAGGAGCCGTGCGCGTCGATGGAGGCGCCGCCGAAGGCGTGCTCCTCGTAGTCGATGCCGGGCAGCACCGCGTCGAGCACCTGCCTGGCGGCGGCGACGACCTCGGGGCCGATGCCGTCGCCGGGGAGGGTGACGATCGTGGTCATCTACACCCCCGCCCCGGCCAGCGCGGTGGTCTGCGGGCCGGCGCGCTCGCCCCTGGCCTCGTAGGCGGCGATGGCCTCGTCCTGCTGCAGCGTCATGGCGATGTCGTCCAGGCCGTTGAGCAGGCGGTGCTTGATCTCGGGGTCGATGTCGAAGGAGGCGGAGCCCAGGGCGCCGTCCTGCTCCCAGCGGACCTCCTGCTGGGCGAGGTCGACCTGGCAGGAGCCCGCGGCGGCGATCGCCTTGCAGGCGGCCTCGGGCAGCTCGACCGGCAGCAGGCCGATCTTCGTGCAGTTGGAGCGGAAGATGTCGGCGAAGCTCTCGGCGATGATCGCCTTGAAGCCGTAGTCCTCCAGGCCCCAGGGCGCGTGTTCGCGGCTGGAGCCGCAGCCGAAGTTGCGCCCGGTCACGAGGACCTGGTTGGCGGGCAGGTCCCAGCCGGGCTCCTTGGCCCAGTCGTAGAAGAGGTACTGGCCGAAGCCCGTGCGCTCCACCCGCTTGAGGAACTGCTTGGGCATGATCTGGTCGGTGTCGACGTCGTCGCGGTCGAGGACCGAGACGGGGCCGGTGATGGTCTCGATGGCGTCCATGACTAGCTCCACTCGCGGATGTCGACGAAGTGGCCCTCGATGGCGGCCGCGGCGGCCATCTGGGGCGAGACGAGGTGCGTGCGGCCGCCCCGGCCCTGGCGCCCCTCGAAGTTGCGGTTGGACGTCGAGGCGCAGCGCTCCTGCGGATCCAGCGTGTCCGGGTTCATCCCGAGGCACATGGAGCAGCCCGCGCCGCGCCAGTCGAAGCCCGCGGCGCGGAAGACCTCGTCGAGGCCCTCCCGCTCGGCCTGGAGCTTCACCTGGACGGAGCCCGGGACCACCATCGCGTTGACGCCGTCGGCGACTCGCCGACCCTCCACCACGGCGGCTGCCGCGCGCAGATCCCCGATGCGGGAGTTGGTGCACGAGCCGATGAAGACGCGGTCGAGCTTGATGTCCTCGATCGCCGTGCCGGCCTGCAGGCCCATGTAGTGCAGGGCGCGCTCGTGCTCGTCGGAGGAGCCGTCGGGGACGGACTGCGTGACCTGGGCGACCTGGGCGGGGTTCGTGCCCCAGGAGACCATGGGGGCGATGGCCGAGGCGTCCACGACGATCTCCTTGTCGAAGGAGGCGCCCTCGTCCGTCCGGAGCCAGCCGAAGTCCTCGTCGGGGGCACCGCCGGGCGCGGGGTGCTCGTCGAGCCAGCCCTGGGTGATGGCGTCGGGGGCGATCATGCCCGCGCGCCCGCCGCCCTCGATGGTCATGTTGCAGATCGTCATGCGCCCCTCCATGGAGAGCGCCTCGATCGCGGGTCCGGCGAACTCCACGACGTGGCCCGCGGCCCCGTCGACGCCCATCTGGCCGATCGTGGCGAGGATCAGGTCCTTGGCGGTGACGCCGTGGCCGAGCTCGCCCTCGTAGCGGATGCGCATCGACTTGGGCTTGTGCTGGACGAGGCACTGCGTGGCCAGCACGTGCTCGACCTCGGAGGTGCCGATGCCGAAGGCGAGCGCCCCGAAGGCGCCGTGGGTGGCGGTGTGCGAGTCGCCGCAGACGATCGTCATGCCCGGGCGCGTGACGCCGAGCTCCGGCCCGATGACGTGGACGATGCCCTGGCGGTCGGAGCCCAGGGAGTGGATCGGCACACCGAACTCGGCGCAGTTGGCCTCCAGCGTCTGCACCTGCACGCGCGAGAGCTCGTCCTTGATGCGCGCGGCCACGGGCGTCCCGTCGGTCGGGACGTTGTGATCGGCGGTGGCGAGGGTGCGGTCGGGCCGGCGGACGGGCCGGCCGGCCAGGCGCAGGCCGTCGAAGGCCTGCGGGCTGGTCACCTCGTGCACGAGGTGCAGGTCGATGAACAGGAGCCCGGGCGCCACCTCGTGGGCGTCCCAGAGCTTGTCGAACAGGCTGCGTGGCTGGCTCATCATGATCTCCGCAGCCCCGCCGACACGACGGCGACGAGGGCTGCTTCCTCCTGGGTCGGGTTCTCGAAGCGGTGGTCGAGGTCCGCGTCGAACGTGACGCAGTCCCCCTCGTTGAGGTCGTGGCGCTCGCCGTCGATGGCGAGCACGAGCGCGCCGCGCTCCACGAGCGCGATCTCGCGCGAGCCGGGCTCGTGCATGGGCGCGTCGCCCTCGCCCCCCGTGCGCGCGCCGGGCGCGAGGACGTGGCGGGAGAGCTCGGAGCGCAGGCCGGGCAGCGGCGGGGTGAGGACCTCCACGGCGTGGCCGGCCGAGCCGCCGCGGCGGCGCTCGGCGGCGCGGACGATCGTCACGCTGCCGGACTCGTCGAGGCGCAGGAGCTGGGACAGGCGCAGGTCGAGGCCGGCGGCGATCCGGCCGGCGATGACGAGCGTCGGCGAGGTCTCGCCGCGCTCGACCTGGCTGAGCATCGGCGCGCTGACCCCGGAGCGCTCGGCCAGGTCGCGCAGGGAGAGGTCCATCGCCTCGCGCAGCGCGCGGACGCGCGGGCCGATGTGGATGATCGGCTCGTCGGCCAGCGCTGGAGTGGTCGCGGTCGCCATCGGGCCGTCGAGCATAACGCTCGTACGTGATCGCGTACAGCGGGTGGGAGTACCGTCGCCCCATGGCTGACGACAACACCAAGATCTCCGACCACATCGAGGCGCTGGTGGCCGAGGAGCACCGCCTGCTGGAGAGCCACGGCGACGGTGGCGGCCTCGATCCCGCCCAGCACGAGCGCCTCGAGGCCGTCCGCGTCGAGCTCGACCGCCTGTGGGACCTGCTGCGCCAGCGCCGCGCGAAGACGAACGCCGGCGAGGACCCCGACGACGCCGACGAGCGCTCCGCCTCCGAGGTGGAGAACTACCTGGGCTGATGGCCCGCCGCGGGCTCGTCCTGGGCGGCGGCGGCGTCGGCGGGATCGCCTGGACGCTCGGCCTGCTCGCCGGCCTGCGCGACGGCGGCGTCGCCGCGCTGGACGCCGACGTGGTCGTCGGGACGTCGGCGGGCGCGACCGTCGCCGCGCAGGCGACCTCCGGCGTCGACCTGGACGTGCTCCTGGACCGCCAGCTCGATGGGAGCGCGGGCGCCGCCGAGATCCCCGCCGGCGTGCCGTTGGACACGCTCTTCGCCCGCTACGCCGAGCTCGGGGCGCGGACGGACGATCCGCTCGAGGCGCGCCGGCGCGTCGCCGCCGCCGCGCTCGGAGCCGACGTGGTCGCGCCGGAGCGGCGACGCGCGGTCATCGCGCAGCGCCTCCCGGTGCACGACTGGCCCGCGCGGGAGCTGCGCATCTGCGCGCTGGACGCCGACACGGGCGCGCTGCGCGTGCTGACCGCCGCCGACGGCGTCGACCTGGTGGACGCGGTCGCCGCGAGCTGCGCGATCCCGCTCGTCTGGCCGCCGGTGGTCGTGGGCGCCGAGCGCCTCGTCGACGGGGGCGCGCGGGACTTCGTCAACGCCGACGTGGCCGGGGACTGCACGCGCGTGCTCGTCCTCGCCCCGGCGGGGAGCCCCGACCCGCCGTCCGACGTCGCGGCAGCGCGCACGCAGCTCGAGGAGCGCTCCGCCGTCCTGGAGGTCCTGCCCGACGAGCCGGCGCTGGCCGCGATGGGCCCGGACCCGCTCGACGTCTCGGTCATCGCCGCCGTCGCGGCGGTCGGGCGGGAGCAGGGCGCGCGGGAGGCCACCCGCGTCGGCGCCTTCTGGCGCGCCTACGCGCCGTAGCGGCAGAGCAGGCGCACCAGCGCGCGTGTGAGCGTGGCGACGTCGTCGAGCGCGACGTGCTCATCGACGGCGTATGCGCGCTCGGCCCCCGGAGTGCCGAGCATGGTCGTCGGGATCCCGCGGGCGCAGAAGAGGCGCATGTCGGCGCCCCACGGGACGCCGGTGACGTGCGTCGGGCGGGCGCGCTCGGCCTGCACCGCGCGGCTGACGAGCCTGACGAGCGGGTCGCCAGGATCCGTGGCGCCCGAGGCGACCTGCCCGCCGGTCCAAACGAGGTCCACGGGCGGGTCGCCCTGGGTGGTCGCGTCCTCGATCGCCGTGCGGACGGCCGCGCGGACCGCCGCGGGGTCCTCGCCGATCCGCACGGGCGCGCGGCCCCGGAAGGTCAGCCGGTCGGGGACCTGGCCCGGCCACGTCCCGGCCGCGACCTCGCCCACCACCAGCGGGTAGGGCAGCGCGAGCTTCGCCATCAGCCCATCCTCGACGTCGTCGTTGAGGGCGAGCTCGAGGTCGGCGAGGGCGGCGTGCACCGGGAGGTAGCGGTCGATCGCGCTCGTGCCCTCCAGCCGGTGGGCCGCGTGCGCGGAGGTGCCGTGGACGGTCCCGGTGAAGGTCAGCGCCCCCGCGTGGACGCAGACGACGTCCCAGCCCGTCGGCTCGGTGAGGACGCACCCGGCGTAGCCCGCGTCGCGCTCGAGCTCGGCGAAGGCGCCCAGGCCGCCGTCCTCCGCCGCGCTCACCGCGAGCAGGACCGCCTCGCAGGCCGGCGCTGCGCCGAGCCCCTCGCGCACGGCGGCGATCGCGTGCAGCGCCGCGATGACGCCGGCCTTCATGTCGACGCTGCCGCGGCCGTGCAGGCGCCCGTCCTCGATCGCGCCCGAGCGCTCGGACCCGAGACGCCACGGCACGGTCCCGGGTCCCACGACGTCCACGTGGCCGCACAGCGCGAGGCGCGGCGCGCCCGGGTCCGCCGCCGGGAGCGTCGCGGCCAGGCCCCAGAGCTCCTCGCGCGCGACCTCCTCCCCGGGCTGGTCGGGATGCGCGCGCAGGGCGGCGAGGTCGTGCTGGTGCAGGTCGGTGCGCAGGCCGAGGCCGGCGGCGCGGTCGGCCAGCCAGGTGAGCAGCGCGCGCTCGCGGCCCACGGGGCTGGCGATCTGCACGCAGGTGACCAGGTCGTCGCGCAGGACCTCCAGGTCCAGCGCGGCGAGCGCGGCCGCCTCGGCGCCCGCCGTCGAGCCGGGGGCGCTCACGCCGCGGCGGGCGCACCCACGGGGACGGGCGGCGGCACGGCGTCGCTGCCCACGACCTCCCGGCGGCGCGCGGCGCGCTGCACCACGAGGTTGAGCGCCATGAGCCCGAGGATGACGACGAGCAGCAGCGTGGCCAGCACGTTGACCTCGGCCGGGACCCCCTGGCGCGTGGCGCCGAAGATGTACAGGGGGAACGTCTGGGTCTGGCCGGCGTTGAAGCTCGTCACGACGTAGTCGTCGATGGAGAGCGCGCCCGCCAGCAGCGCGGCGGCGGCGACGCCCGGGAAGATGCGGGGCAGCGTCACGCGGCGGAACGTCCGCCACTCGGTCGCCCCGAGGTCGCGGGCGGCCTCCTCGACGTGCGGGTCCATGCCGTCCAGCCGCGTCTTGACCGTCACCACGACGTAGGAGACGCAGAACGTGACGTGGGCGACGACGATGGTCGCGAAGCCCGTGGACACGTTGGCCACGAGGAACAGCCCGAGCAGCGAGGCGCCCAGCACGACCTCGGGCGTCGCCATCGGCAGGAAGACGAAGAGGTCGGCGGCACCGCGGCCCCAGAAGCGGTACCGGGTGAGCGCGACGGCCAGCAGCGTGCCGATGGCGGTCGCGATGACCACGGTGATGACCGCGATCTCCAGCGAGTTGGTCAGCGCGGTGGTCAGGTCGGGGTCGGCGAGCGGGTGGGCCCAGTGGCGCCACGTGAAGCCCTGCCAGGTGAAGTTGAAGCGCCCCTTGTTGTCGTTGAACGAGAACAGGACGATCAGGCCGATCGGCACGAAGAGGTAGACGAGCGCCAGCACCGACCACAGGGCCAGCGCTCCGCCTCGGAGCTTGTCGGCGGTGGTCCTCATCCGGCCACCTCCGTCAGCCGGCGGGTGCCCAGCAGCGACCCGTACACCGCGATCCCGACGAGGATCACGAGCATGAGGATGAACGACAGCGCCGCGGCGGAGGGGTAATCCAGGACGTTGAGGTACTTGGACTGGATGACGTTGCCGATCATGTACTGCTTCGGCGTGCCGAGCAGCGACGCGTTGATGTAGTCGCCGCAGGCGGGGATGAAGCACAGCAGCGAGCCCGCGAAGATCCCGGGCAGCGCGAGCGGCAGCGTGATCTTGCGGAACGCGCGCGTCCGGCTGGCGTACAGATCGGTCGCCGCCTCCACGAGCCGCGGGTCGAGCTTCTCCAGCGTGACGTAGAGCGGCAGCACCATGAACGGCAGGAAGGCGTAGGCCATCCCCGCGACCACCGCCGTGCTCGTGGCCAGCACGCGCCCGTCGTCGGAGACCAGGCCGACGTCGCGCAGGCGCGAGACCACCCAGCCGCTGTCGGAGAGGATGAGCTGCCAGGAGACGGTCCGCAGGACCTGCGAGACGAAGAAGGGCAGGATGACCAGCAGGAGCATGAACGCCCGCAGCCGGCGGGCGCGGAAGGCGATGAAGTAGGCCAGCGGGAACGCGATGACCAGGTCGACGAGCGTGGCGATCGCCGCGTAGAGGAACGAGCGCAGGAACTGCGTGTCGTACTGCGAGATCGCGTCGGTGTAGGTCGAGAAGCTCCACGTCAGGTCGTAGCCGCGCTCGGGGTCGCCGGACATGAGCGACACGCTGACCTGGTTGGCGATCGGGATCAGGAAGAAGACGATGAGGAAGAGCAGCCCGGGCGCCGCGAAGAGCAGCCCGGTGCGCCTGGCCCGCGCGCTCATCCGCCCGCGACCTCGGCCATCGCCTCGGTGAGCCGCTGCTCCTCCGCCGGCGTGAAGGCCGGGTAGGCCCGGAACAGCTTGCGCGTCTCCTCGGAGGGGAAGATCAGGTCGTTCTTCGCGATGTCCGGGTCGATCTTCTCCACGAG
Source organism: uncultured Solirubrobacteraceae bacterium (assembly GCA_964250185.1). Lineage (GTDB taxonomy): Bacteria > Actinomycetota > Thermoleophilia > Solirubrobacterales > Solirubrobacteraceae > Paraconexibacter. Next base: position 11,081 of record CAXUES010000066.1, read on the forward strand.
CTCCTGGATGCCGCCCACGGGCGAGATGTAGTTGACGTAGGCGCAGATCTTGGCCGCGACCTCGGGCTCGTAGACGTAGTTCATCATCGTCTCGGCGGCGTAGGGATGGGCGACGCCCTCGGGCTCGATCATGTTGTCGGTGAAGAGGATCACGCCCTCCTCGGGGTAGGCGAAGCGCAGGTTCGGGTTGTCGGCGCGCAG